>DATIKH010000111.1:0-7610 GCA_035477775.1 Bacteroidales bacterium
AATTGAACTTCACCCATTTTTTATTTGAACCTGACGATTCAATCACTTTTTCGATAAACCGCATACCACCCACACCTTCTGCAATGGATGGGTAATCAATAAACGGAGGTTTGTTGAAGTCTTTGTCTCTATGATGAAAGATGTCGTAGGCTGCATTTCGGTAAATATTGGCAAAGGCTTCGATAAATCCTTCGGGGTGCCCACCCGGTGTGCGGCAGTTCCACAGGGTTTTTGGAGAAAGGTTCTGGTAATTTCCGCCGGCACGTAAAATCTGTACCGGTTTCGAGAGCATTTTAAGGAGCAAGGTGTTGGGAACTGCATGGCTCCATTCAATACCACCTTGTTCGCCATAGATTCTTATTTTAAGGTCGTTTTCTTCACCGGCCGATATCTGGCTTGCGAACAGAATACCCTTAGCGCCGCCTTTATACCTGATCAACACCGAAACATCATCGTCGAGCAGGCGCCCTTCGACAAATGGTGTAATATCAGCGCAAACCTCTTCAATTTCCAAGCCGGTAATATATTCTGCAAGATTAGATGCATGTATGCCGATGTCGCCAAGGCAGCCTCCCGGCCCGCTGAATTTTGGATCGGTGCGCCATGCTGCCTGCTTCTGACCTTCATTTTCGATTGGAGCCGACAGCCATCCCTGCGGATACTCCACCACGAGCTTTCTAAGCTTGCCTAATCGTCCGGAAGTGGCTATATCTCTGGCCTCCATCACCATGGGGTAGCCCGCGTAGGTATGCGTAAGGGCGAAAATTAGACCGGTTTGCTTTACTTTTTCCTCAAGTTTCAGCGCCTCCTCAAGCGAGATGGTTACGGGTTTGTCGCATATTACGTGGAAGCCCTTTTCAAGAGCCATCATAGCCTGGGGGTAATGCAGGTGATTTGGAGTTGTTATGATTACCGCTTCCATACGTTCAGATTCCGGAAGGGCTGCTTCCTTCTCAAACATTTCAATCCAGGAACCGTAGGCCCGGCTAACATCAACATGATAATCGGGAGCAGCTTTTTTGGATTTTTGCGGGTCACTGCTGAATGCGCCGCAAACCAACGCGAAATATCCGTCGAGGTTGGCCGCACGGTAGTGTATAGCTCCAATAAATGAGCCTTCGCCACCGCCAATAAGACCTGCTTTAATTTTCCTGGTTTTCATTTTTTTTAGTGGTTTTTATGTGGCTAAAGCCAAAAATGGTTATTTGTTTCTTAATCAGTCAGTTAATGCTGAATGTAATAGATATTTTCTGTTTTTCATTTCTATTGCAGTTCGCTTTAGCAAACTGTGAAAAAAATCAACTCAAATTGGCTTTAGCCACATTTCTGATTCTGGAAAAACTCAATAAACAGCCCTGTTGAAAATCGAGCAAGCATTTCTACTCTTATTCGGGCTTATTTATCTCCTTATGAACTGTGGGCATTCTTTCAATTGGCCTGTCGTCGGGCCCTGCTCCAAATTGTTTGTTGGGGGTGCTGCCCATGAAAAACTCCAATCTGCCTCCTTGCATTATTTCCTTATAGGTAATAAACGACCGGGTCATGTTCCGGTTGTTGAACCTTACCGATTGAATGTAAATATTCTCAGGGCTATTGTTATGCGCTTCGATAATAAACCGTTTCTCATCTGGTAGATTTATTGTTGCTTTATGCACTAAAGGCGAACCAAAAACAAACACAGAATTCGTTGGGTTAACCGGGTAAAATCCCAGAGCAGAAAAAACATACCAGGCCGACATTTGGCCTTGGTCTTCGTTTCCCGGAAGTCCTTTGGGTTTGTCGGTGTACATTGTGTCCATTACATACCTGACTATTTGAGCAGTTTTCCATTGGCTGCCCACAAACGGAAAGAGATAGGCAACATGATGGCAGGGCTGATTTCCCTGAGCATACATACCTATTAATCCCGAAATATCGGGCGAAGCATACCGGCCCATATCGCCGGTTACAATGAAAAGGCTGTCGAGTTTGGATTCAAAAGCCTGCTCACTGCCAAATAATTCAATCAGACCGCTAACATCATGCGGAACCAAAAAAGTGTATTGCCAGGCGTTGCCCTCCGAATAATCGCCGTACATGTGAATGGCTTCCAATGGGCAAAACGGCTCCCTGAACTTTCCGTTGCTCAGCTTAGCCCTGATAAATCCCGTTTCCCGGCAAAAATGCTGTTGATAGGCTCTTGAGCGCCTGCTGAAAATTGCAGCATTTGCCGAATCGCCCATTTTCTCTGCAAACCGGGCAATGCCCCAGTCGGATATCGAATATTCGAGAGCTTTCGAAACCGATTCTCTTACAAGGTCGGCCGGAATAAATCCTTTTGATTTCAGATAGTTTAATCCAAATTCATCGCCCAGGGCGCTGGCCAGCACAGCTTCATAAGCCAGGTTGTGGCAAAAGCCATCGAAACCTTTGAAAACTGCCTCTACAACCGGGTGCACTCCGCTAATGCCTGGCATGGTGTTGGTTTCGTTGCCCATCAGATGCCATACGGGAAGTTTTCCCTGGTGCTTATAAATGGTAAGCATGCTGTTTATCATGCAGTTTACCCTTTCGGGTTGAAGGATCGTAAGCAGGGGATGAAGCGCCCGGTAGGTATCCCATAATGAAAAGATGGATTTATTTTGAAAACCCGGGTCAGGATGTACTTTCTTATCTGTACCCCTGAAACTTCCGTCGTAGTCGTTGAATAGAACGGGTGCCGTAAATGTTCTGAACAATGCTGTATAGAATGTCCGCATGACCGATTTGTCGGGGTGTTCAAAAATTACTTTGTTCAATTCCCTGTTCCAATAGTTTCTGGCTTCCAAGCGAACCCGGTCAAAATCCCAATGGGGAACTTCCTGCCGGATATTATTTAGTGCGCCTTGGTAGCTAACCGGCGATATTCCCACTTTAAGCATAATTTGTTCACGATCGCCCGTTTCAAAAGTTAAAACCCCAACCACAGCTGAATCCACCGGGCTGGTGTTGGTAACCTGTTGTATATCGTTCAGGAAATCGAGCCTTTCGACAGGGCGGGAGAGTATTACCGCAAAGTAAACTCTCTGGTCTCTTGCCCAGCCTGTTGAGTGGCGGAACCCAACCAAAGTTGTGTCGTTGAGCAATTCAAGTTTGGTATTCATTGGAAACTCCCAGCCTCCAATCCCAAATTCTAAGTTTATGGCTATGCGGGAACTGTCATTTTCCGGAAAGGTATATCGATGAAATCCAACCCGGCGGGTAGTCGTCAGTTCGGTTTTAATGTTGTAGCACAGCAGCGTAGTGGAATAGAATCCGGGCTCTGCAACAGCGTTTTCTTTGTCGTATAGCGAAGCATAACCTTTGAGTGGATCGTCAGTTGTTCCTGGCGAAAAATGCAATGCGCCAGTGAAGGGTGTGATCAACACATCGCCCAGATCGCCAATTCCGGTGCCGCTAAGGCTCAAATGCGCGAAGCCGGTTAGCACCGAATCGGATGAATGATATCCTGAAGTCCAATTCCACCCCCTGTAATAATTTTTTGGCCCTAGTTGAACGGCTCCAAAAGGAACATGTGCGCCTACGAATACATGGCCGTTACCCATGGAACCAATCAATGGGTCAACATAAGCTGCCAGATCCTTTAACTCAGCAGGCCTTTGACACCCGGCGAAAGAGAAAATGCAGGCAAAGGATATTAGTAATATGCATAATCTCAATGAATGAATCGAAGAAAGCGCTTTCATTTTTTTCCTGTAATTGTAATTTAATTAACTCTGAAGGTAGTGGAAAGGATTGGCTCTGTGGCATTTCTCGAAACCGATAGGGTATAGTTGCCTCTGTAAAGTCTCCATATGCTATCGCTTAAATCCCATTTCTTCAATTGGTTTACAGGAATTTGTATCGAAACGGTTTTTTCTTCGCCTGCTTTGATAAACACATTGGCAAACCCTTTCAACTCCCTGATGGGCATTCTTTCAATGTCGGGATAACTGATGTAAACCTGAACTACCTCATGGGCATCAAAGTTGCCGGTGTTTTTTACCCTTATGTCGATTGATATAACATCGTTTTGGCGATATCTTGCTGAAGGAGGTCTAACCCATTGGTAATCAAATGTTGTATATGATAATCCAAACCCAAAAGGAAATTGAACATCGCCCCTGAAATACCTGTAGGTGCGGTTTTGCATGCTGTAATCGGTAAAAGCAGGTAAATCCTCCAGGCTATTGTAAAGTGTAATTGGCAAACGCCCTGAAGGAGAAACCTTTCCGAAGATTATATCAGCCAGGGCATTTCCGCCTTGTTCGCCGGGATACCATGCCATGATTATAGCATCGGAATAAGGCTTGATTTCGTTGATGTTTAATGCACTTCCTCCGGTTAAAACCGTAATTATGGGCCTTTGTGCTTCCTGACGAAGTCTTTGAAGGTATAAAATGTGTGAGCGGGGAATACTCAGCGAGGTTCTGTCGCCTTGAGATGCCGCAAGAAAAGCGTCGCCACGCTCGCCTTCCATTAAAGGGTTAAGTCCAAGTACGGCAATTACTACATCGGTTAAACTTGCAGCCCAAATACCGCCAAAATTCACCGTGTCGATGTAGTTTACACCGAGATCGTAATTAACCTTTACTCCCGGGTCAACAGCATTTACGATTCCTTCAACAAAAGTTACAAAATTGCCCGACAATCCGTGGTAATTCCCTACCAGGACATTAATTGATGCCGCGCTTTCGCCAACAACCATGATCGACGAAACCTCATCGTTGTTTAATGGCAAAATGCCGTTATTTTTCAATAACACCATACTTTGGGCTGCTGCATTTCTAGCCATTTCGATGTTTTGTGGCGTATTAATGCTTTCAGCGCCCAACCCTGCGAAGGGCGAATCGGCCGGGTTGTCGTAAAACCCGAGCTTCATTTGTATTCTGATGTTGGGCAGGATGGCTTTCTTTACATCCTCGTGGGTTATCATGCCTTTCTCAATAGCCTCCACCACATCCTGCTGAAGAATATTGCCGCAGTCAAGGTTTACGCCGGCTTTAATGGCTGCTGCGGTAACTTCAACACGTGTGGGAATGGTTCTGTGTCTGAGCCAGATGTCGTCGAGCGCCCAGCAATCGGTAACCACCATTCCCCTGAAACCCCATTCTTCTCTGAGCAATCGGCGCAAAAAGGTTTCGCTTGTGCATGATGGCTCGTCATTTACCCTGTTATAGGCACACATTATTCCGGACACCCCTATGTCGATTAAGGCTTTGAATGGAGGAAGAAAAGATTCCCTAAGGTCTTTTTCATCAACAATGGCATTAAAATAATGCCTTATAGATTCCGGCCCGCTGTAAGCCGGAAAATGCTTGGCCACCGCTGCCGTTTTCAACTGACCAGGAACATCGCCCTGAAGACCTGAAACAAATGCCCTTCCCATTACACTGGTAAGGAAAGGACATTCACCATAGGTTTCCTGGCCGCGCCCCCAACGTGGGTCGCGAAAAAGGTCAACCGCCGGGCTAAAAAAGGTAAGACCCATATACTGTATATGGCTACCACGACGTGTGCTCAGATTGTATTTAGCACGTGCTTCTGTAGCAATGGCCTTTGCAATATTGTGAAAAAGAGCCTGGTCGAAGGTGGCAGCCATACCAATAGCCTGCGGAAAAACCGTTGCCCTCCCGGCCCTGGCAACGCCGTGCAAAGCTTCGTTCCACCAGTTGTAAGCTGGAATCTGAAGACGTTCGATCGGCGGATTGATATGGCCAAGCAAGCTTACCTTTTCTTCAAGGGTCAACTCATTGATTAACGCCCAAGCACGCTCATCAACGCTCAGGTTACGATTTCTGAATGCCGGAGTATTGCCGAAGGTTTTTTGGACGACCAGAAGAAGTGTAAAAGAAAAGATGCTCAGAAAAAAAATGTTGCTAAAAAATCTGTTCATTCGAAAATTATTTTTCAGTTTAATGTCGGGTGAATTACCATTGATTGACCTTGGGTTGCATGTAACTTATTCATTTACTCTCGAAATCCGAAATGCCCAGGCTTCTTTATTGGGTGGAGTTGATTGTAATCTTGCCGGGATGAAAATATTGATTCCGTCGGCTGTTCTTTGCCATCTCAGATTACCTTGGGCGCCAAGCAGGTTGATCCTGGCATTCTGATGGGGCGAAACGCCTATGATTTCTACAACAGATGGAATGGTTACTTGGTTTTCTTCTGGCAGTACAATCGCATACACCATTTGTGTATCTCTCCTTCTGGTAAACCTCACATTGTCAACCACAAATGGAGCGAAAGGTCTGGTTTTATATATGGCTTCGCTGTTCACGTCCATCCATTTTCCAACACCTTCGAGCATCGTATAAGCTCCAGGGTCCCATCTTCCATCAGGACCTGGAGCAATGTTCAGCAGCAGGTTTCCACCTTTTGCCACGATATCAACTAAAGTTTGAACAACCTGCTTCGGGGTCAGATAATTGGGGTCCGGAATCCACGACCAGCTGCCGCTCGAAATGATACATGACTCCCATGGAACACCCAGATGAAGTTCTGGCACATAATTTTCGGGCGTCAGGTAATTTTGGTTCGGACCTTCTACTGCCCGGTCAACAACAATTAACCCGGGTTGCTTTTCACGGGCTCTTTTTACTAACTCATCCATGCGGATATCCTGATTTACGATTCGGCTTTTTATAAAACCAGAAGGATATTGCTCAATCTGCCTGAGATAGGCTTCCTTTATCTGTTCGGGTGTCATTTTCCGCACCCAGCCGCCATCGAGCCAAAGAATACGGATATCGCCATACTCAGTCATCAGTTCCATGATCTGATTGTGTGTAAATTGCACAAAGTTTTCCCATTTTTCGGGATAAACAGCCGGGTCGTAATTCACATTCCTATCGAAAGGCGGCCAGTAAGGGTGCCAGTAATAGGGCGAATTCCAGTCGGCTTTTGAAAAATAAACTCCTGCCCATAATCCTCTGGCCCTGAATTCATCAAATATAGCCCTCGTAACATCGGCACGGGGGTTGCGGTGAAATGGTACCAGGGGCGAGGTAATCCGGTAATCGGTATAATCGGTGTCCCACATACTGAAACCATCATGATGCTTGGTGGTAAAAACTACATACTTCATACCTGCGCGATAGGCTGCCTCTGCCCAACGCTCGGGTTCGAAACCTACCGGATTGAATGTAAGCTTCAGGTTTTCGTATTCCTGTTTATAAGTGAAAAAACATTGAGGATTGGTGCCCATGCGCCGCTCGCACCAGCCCCAGTCTTCGGGACACAACGACCATGACTCTACAATTCCCCATTGACTGTAAGTTCCCCAGTGCATCAGAAGGCCGAACTTGATATCCTGCCACTCTTCCAGCCGCTCCAGCACTTTGGGGTCGGTTGGCTTTTGCCAGACATAGCCTGGTTTGGGCTGACCATAGGTTAGGAAAGGAAGAAAAAAGACAAGCAGAAATGCCGCAAAAACGAATAGTCTTTTCATTGAGAAACAGTTTTTAATTTATTGATATATAAACAATAGCCGGATTTGCGAACAAATCCGGCTATTGTTAAAAATTCATCGGGAAAAAGTAATTGGATTAATTTATATCCCAGAAGATTCTGGTTGTAAGGTTATCCCTTGCAGCTACCTTTTGATGGTT
>DATIKH010000112.1:0-2994 GCA_035477775.1 Bacteroidales bacterium
GCGTGAAATGCTTTTACAAGGAATGGTTCAGTAGTTCGCTGGGCAAGCGCCATATAGAGTTTGTAGGCTGCTTTTTCCTTTTTCATGGCCAGCGCCAAAGCATCGGCATAATCCATACCCGCTGTTGGCTTTATGGCAACCACATAATCGGCTATTCTTAGGTCAGCGATTTTTTCGACTTCGAATTGGAATGCCTTTTCCTCTTTTATCTTCTTGAGCCGGGCTTTGTGCTTCACCTCCTCTTTGGCAAACTCAATGAAAACATCAGCAATTTGCCGGTTTTTTTGCATTTGAGCCAGATTAAGGTAAAAATCAACGGCTTCCTGCTCTGCTTCCATAGCAAAATCGAGTATCTCATCAATTGTTTGGAAAGTTTTCATGGAATATGGTAGCTAAAGGTTATTTTCAAAAAATTCATCCAGACTTTTGACCAGGTAATCGCAGCCATGATTGAACGAAAAGCTCTTATTACTGCCATTGGGGGCGGATTTTAGAAAATATGGTTTTTGCGACGCCTCCCTCGACAGATATAGAAGTGAGGCATATTCTTGCATCAAACCGGATGCTGAATGATTGTCGAACCTTTGGCCGAGGCAGTCCGCCAGCATGTTGAGTTGTTCCAAGCTGTTTAAACCCAAGGGAGAGGGGAGGGAAGCCTCAAAAGCAAGGAGGTACTTCTGGGTGTTTGCGAAACTTCCACCCATTTCGAAATGCCACGACCCGGGTAGAATGAGGTTTGCCATATTGGCCGTTTCGGTTAAAAAGAGGTCCTGAACCACCAAAAAATCAAGTTTGCCCAGCAAAGATTGAATTTCATCCTTGTTTGTAGCACAGCCTACCGGGTCTTCGCCTAAAATGAAAGCATTCTTAATTCGGCCAACCTCTATAAGGTTCATCTGATCTTCATGGATTTGCTCCGAAAGGCCGGTCGTGTTCCATTGCGTTTCCAACATTGTACGGACTTTTTCCTCACGTAAGGAGACCCCTCCGGGCGCTAAATCCGGAAATGCCCCCATATCAAAAAGACCTTGCGCGTTGTTTTTCTCCTTCAGGCAGATCAGTCCGCTCGCCTGCTTGCCTGCCTTTCCGGTCAGGTACGACAGGTTGCGCAATTCAGTGCATGCCACACTGCTGAGGTGCTTTTCCGAGAACAATATCACCGACTGATGTATCGCATTGAAATTTTCAACGAATGCAACCACATCAGCCCGTGTACACCCTGCTTCTTCGATCCATTGTTCAATGCTTCCGGCCATGATGACGGATCTGTACTCCTCAAAACCAGCACAATGGTTTTTAATAAATACTGCATTTACCAAATTTTGCGCAATCACTAAGTAATTGGCAGCCTTCAAAAAGGATTCATAGTTTTTAATGCGCAAAACCGAATCGACCTGATGGTCCATAGCCGATTCTTTGAGGGTGGTGATCAGGTGAACCGTAACCTGGCTCATTACCCTTTGGTTGTTTACGTAAAATCCGGGTACGGCATTTTCGAGATTCAACTCACTGCCGATTACGAATATCTGTTTTGCCTCTTTTAATTGTTCGAAAGGAACATTATGTGCGCTGGTAAGCCTATCATCCGAGTTTCTACCCAGGTAGTAAAAGCTGGAAATATTGTTGGTTTTAACAGCGCTGCGGGCTATTTTCTGGACCAGATACATTTCTTCGTTAGTAAGCCTGGCTCCTGCAAAAAAACTGTTCTGGTCGGGATGCACAGAAAGGATTTTTTCCCGGATGATTTCGAATGCATTTTCAAAGGATATTTCCTGAAACGATCCGTTGACTTTCAACAAGGGTTTTGTGATCCTGCCTGGATTATTCAGCAGGCGGTAACCAAATTTAGCATACCGGCAAATGCTTCCGTCGGGGTTGGCAAGTCCCTTACTACCTGTTGCTTTTACAAAGAAATCTGCCTTTTTGTGAAGGGTTACCTGGCATCCTACGGAACATAAATTACAGATGGTTTCAATGGTCTCCAGAGGCAGCGGGGCCGGCTTGAAAGGAACATTTTCGGTAATTGCACCTGTTGGGCAGGTATCGATACACAAGCCGCACGAATTGCACCTAGTCTCCAACAACGATTTGTTCATGGCCGGGGCAACAAAGGTATCGAACCCCCTGTTGATCAGCCCCAGAGCATTGGCGCCGTTCATTTCTTTGCAAATCCTGATGCAGCGTGAGCACAGAATGCATTTGTTGTTGTCTATTTCAACTAGAGGGTGGTCGAATTTAATCTCATGGTTTCCATAACTGCCGCCAAAGCGTTTCTGGGTAACCTGATACTTTGTGGCATACTCTTTCAATTTGCAGGAAAAGAGCTCGCTGCATCCGCACTCAAGGCATCGCGAAGTTTCAGTCAATGCAGCCTCAGGTTGGTAGCCCAGTTCAACCTCATAAAAGTTATGCCTGGCACCGGGGTCGAGGGTGGGCATTTCTTCACGGAGCTGCGGGGCATACCATCCTTGGTAATCTTTCTGGGACTGGGTTTTAAAATCATCGCGTTTGCTTAAAAATTCAAAAGGTAGCGGACTTATTTCCTCTCCCATCAGGAACTGGTGGCAACTTTGGGCAGCAAGCCGGCCCTGGGCGATAGCCTCGATAAGGGTTGCCGGGCCGGTAACTCCATCGCCGCAGGCAAACACATACGGTATGGAGGTCCGGAGGGTTTTTGGGTGGGCATCGATATCGCCCCACTTGTTCAGTTTAAGTTCTTGTTCCGCATTTTGGTTTATGTCGTCCAGGAAATTCACTACCGTTTTCTGGCCAATGGCCGCCAGTATGACATCGAGTTCAATGTCGAATTCCGAACCTTCGATTTTCACAGGTCGTTGCCGGCCCGACGCATCCGGCTCGCCAAGTTCCATGCGAAAGCATGTAAGGGATTTCAGGTTGCCGTTCTCATTTTTGTTAACCCGGGCAGGGGCGGTAAGGAAGAGATAATTAATTCCCTCAAGTTTCGATTCGTGTATTTCAATGGGGTTTGCGGGC
>DATIKH010000113.1:0-4100 GCA_035477775.1 Bacteroidales bacterium
GTTGGTAAGCAGGGGTATTGCTTTCAAAATAGCCACCAATGCCGATGTGATGCGTTACGATGTCGTTTCCGTGCCCCATCATCATCTTTTCGACGAGGTGTCGAACCGTGTGGAAGATTATTACGACCCGGAGCTCGACCAAATCCTTAAAATCTACTTTGCAAAAAAAAACATTAAAGGCTTCAGGCCTTTGGAAATTAAACTGCACCTCACCGGCAAATTTGAAGAACTCACTTAAATTATTTTATAAAACCTTAAAATCTCAGCATCATGAGCAAATTGAACAAAATCGGACTTGACAAAGACCACAGCGTAGAACTTGTTGGCAAACTCAACGACCTGTTGGCCAACTACCAGGTATTCTACCAGAACACCCGTGGATTTCACTGGAACATCAGGGGCAGTAAGTTTTTCGAACTGCATGCAAAATTCGAAGAGCTTTATACCGACCTGCAAGCGAAAATTGACGAGATCGCCGAACGCATACTCACCCTTTCAGGAACTCCCCTGCACACTTTCGATGACTATCTGAAGGTTTCTAAAGTAAAGGCAGTGCAGCATGTCAGCGAGGACGAAAAATGCGTTGAATCCATTGTGTCGGCTTTCGGCATTTTGCTCGAAAAGCAAAGGGTAATCCTGGAGCTCTCGGCCAAATACGACGACGAAGGTACCAATGCCATGGCCAGCGACTACATTCGCCAGCAGGAAAAACTGGTCTGGATGTATAATGCATGGCTTGACTAATAGCTGCCACACTTCGTGAAAAAAAAGAAAACCGGGTCATGCTTTGGCCCGGTTTTCTTTTTATTATTTTAGAGATGGGCAATCATCGTTGCCCGATGAAAAATTTTCTTCTGCTTATTGGTTCCAAAATGTTTTTTTATAGTTTTGTGGACACAAACTCAAAAGGTTACTGAGCCTTTATGAATTTTTACATTGCTTTGCTTTCCATATTTTTCCAGGTCCTTGCCGGTATTCCAAACTGAGGATTAACACAAGGAATCTGCCCGGGTACCTTGAAGGTACAAACCCAAATAATTCTTCGCAATATCTAAAAACCTGGTGTTCAGGTTGTTTAGCTTCTCGGTTAGCGAGATGTTGAGATCAACAATAAACTAAACCTTAATATATGAACAAATTAACAGTTTTAGCATTTGGCGGAAACGCACTTTTAAAAGGCGATCAGGCCGGAACCATTGATGAACAGGAACAAAACGTTTACGAAACGTGCCAGCAGTTGATAAAACTCCTAAAATCCGGGAACGACCTGGTGATCGGGCACGGCAACGGCCCACAGGTAGGAACTGTGTTATTGCAGCACGAGGCCGGAAACCGCATTTATGGATTGCCCAAGCAGCCCATCGACTTTTGTGTTGCCGAAACACAGGGATCCATAGGGTTTATGATTGAGCAGCAGTTGCGCAACGTGCTGTACGAAAACGGTATAAAACGCAATGTGGTTACCATTCTCACCCAGGTGGTTGTTGACAAGAACGATCAGGCATTTAAGAATCCCAACAAGCCGGTTGGCCCATTCTATACGGATTCTGAAACCGAAGCCCTCAAAAAAGAACACCCAGAGTGGGTATTTCATCAGGACCCCCGCGGTCGTGGATGGCGCAGGGTGGTTGCCTCGCCGAGGCCCGTTGAAATTCCAAACTGGCCGGCGGTGGAACAGTTGGCCCGGGAAGGCACTATAGTGATCACGGTTGGCGGTGGTGGTATTCCGGCCTATTACGACGAAAAGGGCAAGATGATCGGGATTGATGCGGTGATCGACAAGGACCTCGCTTCTTCGATGCTGGCCTTAAAAATTAAAGCAGATGAGTTTTGTATCCTTACCGATGTGCCCAATGTTTATGTTAATTTCCGCAAGCCCGATGAACGAAGACTTGATAGGGTACAAATAAGCGAAATTAAAAAACACCTTGCCGATGGCCAGTTTACCGAGGGAAGCATGGCACCAAAAGTCAGGGCATGCATCGAGTTTGTCGAAAACGGCGGCAAAGAAGCCATCATCACGGAGGTAACGCAACTCGGAAATTCACAAGCTGGTACAGTTATCTTCGGGTAGAGCAAAACAAAAGTATTGGCTAAATTTGCGTCAACTTCGTATAAACTTCAATATCCAATCTTAAAAAAACTTTGGAAATAGCATCCAACCTGCATTTTTGCAAATTCAATTTAAACCCATAAATAATTCAAAATCATGGCTTACAATCTGAGAAACAGAAGTTTTCTAAAGGAACTTGATTTTACGCCCCGCGAGATCAGCTTTTTGCTCGATTTGTCGATCGTCCTGAAAAAGGCCAAATACGGCGGCTACGAACAGCAGCGACTGAAGGGAAAAAACATTGCGCTGATCTTTGAGAAGGACAGCACCCGTACCCGCTGTGCTTTCGAAGTAGCCGCCTATGATCAGGGCGCCCATGTAACCTATCTGGGCCCCACGGGCAGCCAAATCGGCAAAAAAGAGTCGATGAAAGACACCGCCCGCGTTCTTGGTCGCATGTACGATGGTATTCAATACCGCGGATTTGCCCAAAGCACTGTTGAGGAGCTTGCCCAATATGCCGGCGTGCCGGTTTGGAACGGCCTTACCAACGAGTTTCACCCAACGCAGATCCTGGCCGATTTTCTTACCATGATGGAGCACAGCGACAAGCCCCTGAACCAGATTTCGTTCTGCTACCTTGGCGATGCCCGCAACAACATGGGCAATTCCCTCATGGTTGGCGCAGCGAAAATGGGTATGGATTTCAGGGCTGCCGCCCCGAAATCGGTACAACCCGACGAGCAATTGGTGGCAAAATGCCGCGAGATAGCAAAGGAAACCGGAGCAAAGATCACCATCACCGACAACGTAGCACAAGCCGTTAAAGGAGTTGACTTCCTGTACACCGATGTGTGGGTTTCGATGGGCGAGCCGGCTCATGTTTGGGAAGAGCGCATCAAAATGCTGAAACCCTATCAGGTAAATATGGAGGTGGTGAAACTGACCGGCAATCCCAAAGTTAAGTTCCTGCACTGCCTTCCGGCGTTTCACAACCGCGAAACCACCATGGGCGAGGATATTTTCCAGAAATACGGCCTCAACGGCATGGAGGTGGTCGATGAAGTGTTCGAATCGGAACATTCCATCGTATTCGACCAGTCGGAAAACCGCATGCACACCATTAAAGCCGTTATGGTAGCAACCCTCGGCAGTTGATCAACGTTTAAAATTTACATGGAGAGCCGGGAAAATTCCCGGCTTTTTTTATTGAATTACAGGAGGTTAAATACAAATTTTAACAATCGTTTAAAAAACTTATTTAAAAATGTGCATTAAAAATAAAATAACCTAATTTAGCGCCGTGTTTATTTAAACCAAATCAATAAGCTATGAGAAAAATTTATGCAGTGCTTTTGGCAGTAATTACTACAAGTTCGGCATTTGCCGGTGGCTTGGTTACCAACACCAACCAGAGTGCATCATTTATTCGCAACCCTTCGCGGGGCGCATCGCTCGAAATAGATGCAGCCTATTTTAATCCTGCCGGACTGGTCTTTCTGCCGGATGGATTTCATTTTTCTGTAAACAATCAAACCATCACCCAGGAGCGGTCAATCAGCACCGACTTAGCCATCCTCAACAGAAGAGACTTTATCGGTTCGGTAGCAGCTCCATTGTTTCCGTCGGTCTATGCCGTTTATAAAATCAACAACCTGGCCTTCTCTCTGGGGGTCATGCCTATCGGTGGTGGAGGAAGCGCGATGTATGAGGAGGGTCTCCCCTCTTTTGAATCGCAGGTAGCCGTATTACCATCAGGGCTTACCGCTGCAGGAATACCCACTACACGTTATGGTTACGATGTAGAGTTCGACGGGAGTTCGGTTTTCTGGGGCATTCAGGGAGTTGCCGCATACAAGGTCAACGACAGGCTGTCGGTAAGCGCCGGCGTGCGTTTCATTACAGTGAACAATACTTACAACGGCTTTTTAAGACATGTTGCTATAAATCCTAATCAACCTGCATTTGGACCGTTGTTCAACGGAAATAATATGGTTCAGGCACCGTTCTTCTTCACTTCTGCTGCAACCGTCCTTACCGGATGGAG
>DATIKH010000114.1:0-50910 GCA_035477775.1 Bacteroidales bacterium
ACAATGATTTTCTGCCCAAACCTTTTGAAAGTTATGAAAGAAATGGGAGACTTATTTATCAGAGGTTTGACACAGATACCGACATTTCAACTGTAGCAAAGACATTGACTGACCTCCTGACTAGAATTGAAAATTATAAAAAACATACAGATAAGAATAACGGCATATAACACGCAGTATAAAAAATTGCCGGGAAAGTTGGTTATTCAAGGCTTTTAGCCCGCTTCAACTTTTGTGTAACTTGATAGGGAATCACCTGCAATCGGCAACTTTTCATACAGCCAACGTTACCCACAATTGTAACTCAAAATCCAGCGACTAAAGAAAAGATATAGCCTCTTTTTGATTATATTTGGAGTATGAAAAATGCTGACAGCAAAATATTGAACAAAATAAAGAAAATCGTCACGGAACAAGAACCGAGAGCGAAGATTTATTTGTATGGTTCCAGGTCACGGGGGATGGCTAAGAACAATTCCGATTGGGACTTGCTGATATTGCTAAATAAGGACATGGTATCTCCCGAAGATGAACAGAAAATTACTTACCCCCTATACGACCTTGAATTTGACACCGGAGAAGTGATAAGTCCGATAATTTACAGCGAGAAAGAATGGAATACAAAATATAAAATCACACCTTTTTACCAGAATGTCATGAGGGAAGGGAGACTTTTATGACAGAATATAAGCCCGAAGATTATATAAAATATCGCAAAGAAAGTGCACTGGAGACAATTGAAGAAGTCCGGGCCCATATCGAGAACAAATTCTGGAATACAGCAATCGATCGAATGTATTAAAAGAATTAATCGGACAGATTATAAAACTCCTGCCAGAATAACAACTGTGGGCATTAATAGAGCTCTGAGGGGTCTGCAAGCCCCGGCGGGGAGTGCATGTTGCACTAGATCCTGCTTCGGCGATTAATCAGGGCAAAGTATTAACCGAGGATTCCTGAATATCAACGTTCAATGTATATTGTCCGTTTTGTGCTTGCTTCAACTTCGGTCAGCACAAGGCGAAACCCGCCACTGCGCCAAGCGGCAAACCATTGGCGGTCAAGCTAAGAGGACCAAGAGCTTAAAGAAAATTGGGTTCTACAATGATAATTTTGTAAATTTGTAAAACAATTAATAAAGCTTGATATATGAAAACAGCATTGCAAATAGATATTACATTTGAGCAAATCCTTTCTATGGTTAGACAGCTTCCAAAACAACAAAAAGTAAAGTTGACAAAAGAATTGGAAAGAGAAGTTATTGATTCAAAGTTGTCACGCTTATTAAAGACTTTTAAAACAAATGACCTTGACCTTAAAACCATAGACGAAGAAGTGGAAAGTGTGAGACAAGAAATTTATGAAAAACAAAAAAGTTAAAGTCATCTTTGACACAAATGTTTGGATTAGTTTCTTGATTGGCAAACATTTGGTTAAAATTAAGCAATACATTTCGGACGGTAGTATAATAATTGTTACTACTGACCAACTCCTGACTGAAATCAAAATTGTAACAAATCGTGAAAAATTAAAAAAGTACTTTCCCAAAGAAAGCGTTAAAGAATTAGTCGAATTATTAGAGACTATAGCGTTGAAGGTTGAAATAAAACCAACACATTTTAAAAATAGAGACCCCAAAGACAATTTTCTTTTAGACTTGGTTGATTATTCGAAAGCTGATTATTTGGTAACAGGTGATAAAGATTTATTAGCGCTTAATCCGTTCAAAACAGCAAAAATATTAACACCTGCAGAATTTGAAAAAGGATTAAAAAAAGAAAGTCCGAACCGCTAATAAATAGGCCTCTGAGCGGTCTTCAAGACCCAGCGAGGAGTCCATATTGCACTACATCCTTCTTCGGAGCTTAATCAGGGCACTGTATTTACCGAGGATTTTTGATGTTTTTTCAGGAAGGGGGGCAGTAACACCGGAATGCACACATCACGAAGTTGGCGCGATATCGCCCGATTAGGATGCAGCTAATCCCTTTAGCAACAATTTTTGAAAAAAATCCGTCCGAAATTACTATACTCCACTTTTTGTACCTATATTTGTACTTCATAACGTACAAAACAAACCATATCATGATAACTACAACAATTTCCGATTTTAGAAAAGACATTAAGAAGTATCTTGACCGTGTGACTGAAAACTTTGAAACGCTGATAATTAACAGAGGCAAAGACAGCGGTGTGGTCATCATGTCGTTGGATGAGTATAATTCACTGAATGCAACCAATCACGAGTTGACATCAAAGACCAATGAAAAAAGGTTAGATTCAGCCATTGAAAAGCTCAAAACCGGCACGTCATTTCAGAAAGACCTCATAGAGCCATGAAATACATATTCGTTGATGAGTCTTGGGAAGACTATTTGTATTGGCAAAAAACGGACAAGAAAATTTTAACAAAAATAAATGATTTGCTAAAAGACATTTCCCGAACTCCTTTTTCGGGCTTAGGAAAACCAGAGCCCTTGAAGCATAAATATAAAGGACTCTGGTCGCGTAGAATCGATGGCGAGCATAGGTTGATATATAAAGTGAAAGACGAGGAAATTTTAATTGCGAAATGCAGATTTCATTATGACTGAAGTTGGACAATAAAAGCTGCAAATCGGGAATAATCAGGCCTTATTCAGGCAATATTATAAACTTTACGAGCAGCAAGCAAAGCGAACAGCAGACATCCCCTACCCCCACCAAAGGGGGAATAAACCCTTAACCTAACCTTAACATCCCCCGGTAGCAAATCCTGGCAAAAATCCTACCTTTGCACTTTAAAATCAGTAATCGGAGCAGGTTCACTGTGTTTCTAAATCAAAACATTGTATGAACAAAACATTTCAGCCTAACACCAAGCTGGGAATTATTGCCGGTGGGCAACTTGGCAAAATGCTGATCCAGGAAGCCAGTAAATGGGATGTTGATACTTTTGTTTTGGACGCCGACGAGCACTGCCCTGCCGGCGCTATTGCTACGGGTTTCACCCGTGGAAGCATGCACGATTTTGATGATGTTTATGCTTTTGGCAAAACCGTTGACCTGCTTACATACGAAATAGAACACATCAATGTGGCGGCACTGAAAAAACTGAAATCAGAAGGTTTGACCATATTTCCGGAGCCTGAAGTTTTGGAACTCATACAGGACAAGGGCTTGCAGAAGCAGTTTTTCCATACACACAAGATACCTACCGCAGCGTTTGGTCTTTTTGCAAGTGCCAATGACATAAGAATTGCTGTTGAAAACGGCAGGCTGTCATTGCCCTTTGTACAGAAGTTGCGCAAAGGAGGCTACGACGGACGGGGCGTGGCCGTGATACAATCCGCAGCCGACCTTTCGGAATTGCTCCTTGGGCCTTCGGTGATCGAGCCCATGATTGCGATAGAAAAGGAGGTAGCCGTGATTGCTGCCCGAAATGTAAACGGTGATGTAAGTTGCTTCCCTGTGGTGGAGATGGTGTTCGATGCCAAAGCCAATCTGGTTGACAAATTGATCTGTCCTTCTGAGATTGACCCGGCACTGGCCTCTCAGGCAGAGCAAATTGCCCAACAATTGGTCAGATCGCTTCCCCTTACAGGTCTGTTGGCTGTGGAGTTTTTTGTTGACAAAAACAACCGACTGCTTGTAAACGAGATTGCACCACGTCCACACAACAGCGGCCACCACACCATCGAAAGCATGATGACCTCGCAATTCGAGCAGCATCTAAGGGCAGTGCTCGGACTACCCTTGGGCAGTACAAGGATGCTCATGCCCTCGGTAATGATAAATCTGTTGGGCGAACCCGGATTTACTGGCCCGGTTTTGTACGAAGGAGTGCCGGAATGTATGGCCATAGAAGGCGTTAACATTCATCTGTATGGAAAAAAAACCACCCGTCCGTACCGCAAGATGGGCCATGTAACCATCATAGCCCCTACCCTTGCCGAAGCCCTCGAAAAAGCACAATCGGTTAGAAACCATTTAAAAGTAAAATCATGTTAAATCCTGTTGTAGGCATTATTATGGGTTCCGACTCCGACCTGGGAATCATGCGCCAGGCTGCAGAGATTTTGGATTTTTTCGAAATTCCCTATGAGCTCGACATTGTGTCAGCCCATCGCACCCCCGAAAAAATGTTCGATTATGCCTCCAAAGCGCATGCCCGGGGAATCAAAGTAATTATTGCCGGAGCAGGAGGCGCTGCCCACCTTCCGGGCATGGTTGCTTCCATTTCGCCCCTGCCCGTGATCGGAGTACCCATTAAATCGTCGAACTCCATCGATGGTTGGGACTCCATCCTCTCCATCCTGCAAATGCCGGGCGGAGTACCTGTGGCCACCGTAGCGCTGAACGGAGCGAAGAACGCAGGGATTCTTGCGGCACAGATTGTCGCAGCAGCAAACCACGACCTTTTACAAAAAATTATTCTATACAAAAACCAACTTCGCGACCAGGTTATTGAAAAGTCAAAAAAACTCTGACCTGCAGCATCCTGCGTTCCAAAACACCCTTCTTTCCGCATGGTTACCGAACATGAATTAAATCTGGCAGCCGATTTCATCAGGCAAGGCAAATTGGTTGCTTTTCCAACCGATACGGTTTATGGTTTAGGGGCAAACGGCCTCGATCCGTTGGCTGTTGCACGCATTTACGAATTAAAAGAGCGGCCTGCCTTCAACCCCCTCATACTCCATGTTGCAAACCTGGAAAGCATAAATGAACTAACGGTTGCATTCGACGAAAGGGTATTTGCCCTGGCGGAGAAGTTCTGGCCCGGGCCGCTTACCATCCTGTTTCCCAAAAGCCAATTGGTGCCCGATATCGTTACCGCAGGATTAACAACTGTTGGTATCAGAATACCCAACCACAGGGTAGCATTAGAACTTATAAAAAGGGCAGGTTGCCCGATTGCAGCCCCCAGTGCAAACAAATTCGGCAGGTTAAGCCCAACCAATGCACACCATGTAAGAAAACAGCTTCCCAACCTCGACTTTGTATTGGACGGCGGGAACACCACCGTCGGGATAGAATCAACAATCCTTATGCTGAAGGAGGAAGGCTTTGAAATCATCAGGCCAGGCTCCATCACAGCAGAAGAACTCCGCAAGGTAGTTCCGATGGCTGGAGTGCAAGCGCCTCATGACAAGATCATTGCCCCGGGAATGCTGAAATCGCACTACAGTCCCAGCAAACCCTTTTATATCATCGGTGAATCGCTTCCGGAAAATTTGCCTACTCGCAATGCCGGATTGATCGCCTACAATTTTCCTAAAAACCCTGGTTTTAAAAAGGTTGTACAGCCCACGACAAGCGGAGATCTCAAGGAATACGCCATAAATTTGTTTGCCACCATTCACGAGTTCGAAGACTCAGATGTTGACTTTATCGTTGCAGAACCTGTTCCGGAACAGGGCATTGGCGTTGCCATCATGGACCGTTTGCGCAAAGCTACCCACCCATACGATTCCCATAATCCACTATCAGACTTAAGGACATAAAAATCCTGAGTTTTTAATAGCTGCTGGCAGTAATGTGAATTATTGCAAGAGTTCAATTTTTCATTATTTTTATTTTGAAAAATTCAACTCAAATACCACAGGCAATGGTTGCATTAGTTTTGGTTTATCTTGCAGTAACCATCATAATTGGGCTTCTGGCCGGCAGGTTGGTTCGCAATTCGGAAGATTTTCTTCTGGCTGGCAGGAGGCTGCCTTTATTAGTGGTTGCTGCAACATTGTTTGCTACCTGGTATGGTTCTGAAACAATTCTTGGAGCCTCTACTGAGTTTATACAGGGCGGATTGATTGCAGTGGTGCGCGATCCGTTCGGCGCTGCATTATGCTTGTTTCTGGTTGGTCTGTTTTTTGCCAGGCCCCTTTATCGCATGAAATTGCTTACCCTTGGCGATTTTTACCGGGTAAAATATGGTCCCCGAATCGAGTTTTTCGCTTCTGTTTGTATCATGCTTTCTTACTTTGCATGGATTGCCGCCCAGTTCGTAGCTTTCGGAATTATTTCGAGCGCATTGATAGGCACTTCCTTAACCGAGGGTATCCTTTTGGCAACCGCCCTGGTAACGCTCTACACTTTTGTCGGGGGTATGTGGGCAGTTTCGATCACCGATTTCATGCAATCCATATTTATTATTACCGGATTGATCTTGGCCTCCATTCAGATTTTTGGCATAGTTGATTTATATACTGTATTGGCAGATACTCCCGAAGGGTTTTTCGGCTTTTTGCCAGATGCCGATATTACAAGCTTGGGCAACTATTTCGCCGCCTGGATTACCATTGGCCTTGGCTCAATATCTACCCAGGTAATATTCCAGAGGGTGATGTCGGCCAAGTCGGAAAAGGTTGCAGTGCGGGGATCATATATTGCCGGCTTTATGTACCTCTCATTTGGATTGATTCCCCTGGCCCTGGCCCTTGCCGCTCCAATTCTGATGCCCGAATTCATCTCCTCCCATTCCGGCACCCCTTATATGCAGATGCTATTACCCAATCTGGTGGAAGGGTTTACCAGTCCGTTTGTTCAGGTGATGTTTTTCGGGGCCTTGCTTTCGGCAGTACTAAGTACGGCAAGTTCTGCCTTGCTGGCTCCTGCGGCCATTATGAGTGAAAATATTCTTAAACCTATGATGGGCAATGTTTCCGACAGAAAACTCCTTTGGCTTACACGTTTTGCAGTACTTGCGGTTTCGGTTGTGGCTCTGGCATTGGCATTGCATCGGGGCGATATTTACAATCTTGTTGGGCTGGCAGCATCGGTAGGCCTCACCTCCCTGTTTGTGCCATTCGCTGCAGGGTTGTTTTGGAAAAAAGCTACCGCAACGGCCGCTTTTGTCTCCATGATGGCCGGATTGGTTGTATGGGCTGTTGCTTCGCTTGTCGCTACTGAGATAAATCCGGTGCTTTACGGTTTCGTGGCAAGTATGGTGGGGATGTGGCTGGGAAGTTACTTACAAAAAAATTAGAATCTTCTTTCAAAAATCATTTAATTTGCCATCCCAATTTATCTATTGCCACAAACCCACAAAACAAATTTAAAATTGAGGAACTTTTACCACGTTTTTGCCTTTATCATTTTCTCTTTGCCCTGCCTTTTCAGCCCCGCTAAGGGCAATCTACCCTTTGGAGGCCGGGCAGCCGGCATGGGTAATGCAGCGGTAGCCGTTTACGATTTCTGGGCGCTCAGTCATAACCAGGCCGGCATTGCCAAACAGCAACATGCCGTAGCCGGGGTGTATTTCGAGAACCGTTACCTGGCAAGGGAGATGAGCTTCGGAGCTGCGGGTTTTTCGCTTCCGGCCGTTGATGGCGTAATCGGACTGAGTGTTGCATATTTTGGTTATTCGCTTTACAACGAGAGCAAGGTCGGCCTTGCATACGCCCGAAGTTTTGGCGATCGTCTTTCGATTGGCGTGCAACTGAACTACCTTTATACTTTTATCGGTGAAGGCTATGGGAGCGCTGGCAATATTGCAGCTGAGGCCGGCATGATTTATGAAATCCTGCCCAACCTCCAGATAGGAGCCCATATTTTCAATCCTACACGTGCCAGGATATCGGGTTACAGCAACGAACGGATACCGACAGTGCTGCGATTCGGAACGGCTTACCATTTTTCGGAGCGGGTTCTTCTAAGTATTGAAACTGAAAAAGACCTCGAAAGGGAGCCTGTTTTCAGGGCAGGCCTGGAATACGGCATTACAGAGCAGATTTTCTTAAGAGCAGGCCTTGGCACCAAACCTACAACCAATGCTTTCGGTCTGGGAGTAAATCTGGGTGGCTTAAGGATCGACATTTCCACATCATTTCACCACATTCTTGGCTATTCGCCTCAGGCCAGCATTCGATACGAATTTAATTAGCTCCTTAGCTATGGTGCATTTTTTTCAAATCAAAAAAATGGTCATTCCATTAACCTTTGCGGCCATTTTGATCGTATCGCACTTCACGGCAATTGCTCAGAACCCTGCTGTGCCCGACACGATACCCGAGCCACCCGAAATTGAGGAGGTTTTTCAGCAGCGCATCGAATCCCTTGCCGAAGAAGCAGAAACCGACCTTGACTATACCGAGTTGATTGAAAACATGGCTGTTTTTCGCCGGAATCCGATCAATCTGAATTTTGCAGACGCAGAGGAGTTAAGGCAGATCATTTTTTTGAACGAAATTCAGATTACAAACCTGCTGCACCATATAAGCAGGTTTGGCCGCCTGATCAGCCTTTTTGAATTGCAGAGTGTGGATGGCTTCGACTTGGAAACCATTCGTTTGATACAACCTTTTGTAACGGTAAATGAGGAACAAATCCGAAGGCATCTGCGCCTATCCAATGTGCTGCGCGAGGGTCAGAGCCAGTTTTTTCTCAGGTACCAGCAACTGATGGAAGAACAGCGCGGGTTTAGCCCGATTACCCCTGAGGAATTGCAAGCCAATCCGAATGCGCGCTATCTTGGGAGCCCGTTTCGGCTGTATTCGAGGTACCGGTTTACGTATTACAATAATGTCAGCATTGGCTTCACAGCCGAAAAAGACCCGGGCGAAGAGTTTTTAAGAGGTAGCCAGCCCAATGGTTTTGATTTTTACTCCGGGCATTTGTTCCTAAGAGATATTGGCAGGCTGAGGGCGGTGGCCGTAGGCGATTTTCAGGTACAATTCGGGCAGGGCCTTACCCTCTGGTCGGGGCTTGCGTTTGGTAAAAGTGCCGAAGCAATAAACATTAAAAAAAACGGGCTGGGTCTGAGGCCATATACTTCTGTTGATGAAAACAACTTCATGAGGGGTGCCGGTGTTACGGTTGGGTTTGGTCCTGTTACGTTTACAGGGTTCTTCTCTTCAAAAAATCGCGATGCCAACCTGCTCGAAATCGACACCCTTTCTGAGGAAATGCTTGTATTTTCGAGCCTTCAACAAACTGGCCTGCACCGAACCCCAGGCGAGCTGCACGACAAAAACTCCCTCAGGAATACCGTTTACGGTGGAAATATTGCTTTTACAAGCAACAACCTCACCTTGGGACTTGTGGCCTACCGAATGGAATTAGGCGGGGAGTTCAGAAGATCCCTTTCCTACTACAACCAGTTCGATTTCAACCAGTCGTCCAATACCAACTTTGGATTTTACTACAATTATGGTTTCAGAAACTTCAATTTTTTTGGAGAAGTAGCCGGAAGCGAAAATGGTGGCTATGCTTTTTTGAACGGAATCATGATGAGCCTTGACCCCAGGTTGTCGCTTTCGCTGCTGCACCGTAAATTCAGTGAAGACTATCAATCTATGCTCTCAATGGCTTTCAGCGAGGGTACCAGGGTAGCCAATGAAGAAGGAGTGTATCTGGGTTTGAGCGCCCGTTTATCGCAGCAATGGCATATTACAGCCTATGCCGACCATTTTGCTTTCCCCTGGATGAGATACCGCACTTACCTTCCAAGTAATGGGTACGAGTATCTGGTTCAGGTAAATTACAGGCCCAGGCGCGGCACAGATATGTATCTCAGGTACCGGATCAAGAATAAACCGCTCAACAGCAGCACTCCAGAAATGGTTCATCACCTGGATGATGTTGTAAGGCAAAATATCAGATTTCATATCAATTTTCCCATCTCGCCCTCTTTCACATTGCGCAACCGGGTTGAGCTGGTTGATTTTAGTTTTGGCCAAAGGAAAGAAACCGGCTACATGATCTATCAGGATGTTTTTTTCAGGAATCTGGAAAGCCCTCTTGCGGTAACCTTGCGCTATGCCCTTTTCGACACCGATGGATATGATTCGCGCATTTACGTTTTTGAAAACGATGTCCTGTACGCTTTTTCATTTCCATATTACGCCGATAAAGGGTCAAGGGCATATCTGCTGGTGCGTTACAGCCTCAATCGCAATATCGATTTTTACGCCCGACTGGCACAGACCTGGTTCAGCAACCGAAACTCATCAGGTAGCGGTCTCGACATTGTGGAAGGCAACACCCGAACCGAACTCAAGGCTCAACTAAGAGTGAGATTTTAGCACTGTGAGCAAGATAATAAACTGCGAAAAAAGCCAACTACAGTTGGGGACAATGTGAAAACATAAGCCCTTTGAGCCTGAAATAGTCAGCCTCTGTACAACTTCCGGGTTCACAACAGGATTTGCATACCCTTTTGAAGGAATTGAAATAATCAAGTTCCACGTCCTTCGACAAAAAATCACTTTTAACAGGCTCATTGCCCGAATAATCGGTGCTGAAGTATTTCTTATTGCTATCGGCAAATACGGTTACCACCACCTTGTCGTAACCAATCTCTTCCTGAACTTTCAAAGCGGCCAGAAAGTTGGCTCCTGAGGAGATACCTACGCCTAAACCTATGTTGGCCAGTTTTTGAGCCATGATAATGGAGTCGCCGTCATCAACACTGACTACCTTATCCAGATTTTTCAAATCAACAATGGGAGGAATAAAATCATCTGAGATTCCCTGGATGCGATGCTTACCTACCTTGTAACCTGTCGATAGGGTTGGTGAATTGGAGGGCTCCACCGGGTAAATCAGTATGTTCGGGTCCATTTCTTTGAGGTATTTGCCAACACCCATAACAGTTCCACCAGTACCAACACCTGCAACAAAGGCATGTGGCCGCAGGTTGCGAAACCGGAGTTGCCACCAAAGCTCAGGTGCAGTTTTGAGGTAATGGGCTTCGGTATTATCTGTATTGGAGAATTGCCTTGGCAAGAATGCATGCTCCTGCTGCGACTGAAGGTCGGCCAGTTCCATGCCCCTGAGGAATCCACCCTGCTCCTTGCTTACAAGTACAATTTCGGCACCGAGGCTTTTGATCAGGTTGATGCGTTCGCAACTCAACCAATCGGGCATATAAATCGTAACGGGATGCCCTAAGGCCCTGCCTATGGCCGAAAAAGAAATGCCACTGTTTCCGCTCGAAACTTCAATAATTCTTTGGCCGGGCTGCAACTCATCTTTTTCGATGGCCTTACGCAATATATGAAAAGCCATACGGTCCTTAATACTGCCGGTCATGTTCAGGCTTTCAAGCTTGGAATATATTACCCGTTTAGAACCTTTGTAGGTAAAGTGAATGGCCAATAACTGCGTATTGCCAATCAAACTCTCCAAGCCCTGAATTCTTTTTCTAACGTCGTATTCCATTATGTCTTAACAAGGTCTCCCTGCAGATTAAGTGTTGCAAATATAAAATTTATTACATATATCCCTTGTTATTTTTTTTGATTTTTCAATAAAGGATATTTGATGAGAAAAATGGTTTTCGAAAAGAATTAAGCAGGTTTTCATCATAAATCATTTTCACCTTACCATCTTGCCAAAAGTATTATTTGATGCCGTGGTACGTTAAAATTTTTATTTTTGTGCGATACTATTTTCTCAACCAAATCCACCCATTTGTTATGCAAAAATTCAAAATGATGAACGAATCGAAGGCCATGCGCTGGTTTATTTTGGTTTTGATAAGCACGCTGATGTTTTCGACTTACTATTTTGCCGACTTTTTCTCACCCTTGCGAAGCCTTATGGAAACCGACCTGGGTATAAACAGCGAGGAATTCGGACGGGTTATAGGTTTTACAAACATCGCAAATATGTTTGGAATGATTATAATAGGAGGCATTATTCTCGATAAGTGGGGAATAAGGCTTGCCGGTCTGGCATTTGGAGGTCTTGCCACTTTGGGCGCGGTTATAACGGCCTTAGCCTCTGCCGGGTATTTCGGGGAGGATAAGTCATCCGTAATGACCGGCTTAATTGTCGGAAGAATTTTGTTTGGAGCAGGACTTGAGGTTACCGTGGTGGTTGTAACCCGAACGGTAGTAAAATGGTTTAAAGGTTATGAGATGGCTTTGGCTATGGCCATCAACGTAGGATTTGGCCGTCTGGGAACTGCCCTGGCAATTGCTTTATCGCTCGACATAGCCGGAGTGCAGGTATCGCCTGCTGTGATCTTTGCTGCCATGCTTGTTGGTATTTCTATAATTTTCTTTGTCGTGTATCTTTTCTTCGACATCAAGCTCGATCGTCAAATAAAAGCAAAGAAAGGGCAAATTGGCACAGATGTACCGGCTAAACAGGAAAAGATTGAAGAATATGATGAGGATTTTAAGGTTTCTGATCTTTTGAAGCTTATCACCAACCGCTCATTTATATACATCACCTTGCTTTGTGTTGCATTTTATTCGGCTGTTTTTCCATTTCTACAGTATGCTCCCGACCTGCTGGTGAATAAATTCGGGTTTAATTACGTGCTGCCCGATGGGGCAGATATATTGGTGTTTGGAAGCAGAACCCTGGGAAATACCGCGGTGTTTCTGGCCATGTTTGTGTTTGCCCTTGCAGTAACACTTGTACCGCTCAATTTAAAAAACAAAAGGGATAAGATTTTTTCGGTGCTGGCAATAGTGGGTGTGTTTGCCTTACTGGTGTATTTTGTTCGCGACACCCTTGCCATTTGGCTGGTGAACGGACCAAAAACTGCCTCGTTGATTCCTTTGGGAACCATTATTTTCACTCCGATTTTTGGCAGTTTTGTTGATCGAAAGGGTAAGGCAGCCTCGTTGATGATCATCGGTTCCTTGCTGCTGATATTTGCCCACGTTTCATTGTCGGTATTTCAATCGCCCATTTTAGCCTACTTTGGTCTGTTTAGCCTTGGAATAGCGTTTTCGCTGGTACCGGCGGCAATGTGGCCGGCCGTAACACGCATTGTTCCCGAATCCAGGCTGGGTACTGCCTATTCTACCATGTTTACAATTCAGGCATGGGGGCTTTATGGTTTGACCCATGGTATCGGAGCAGTGCTTTACATGGTCAATCCGGTAGTGGTGGACACTATTGCCTCGGTTCGCGAAAAATTAGTTGCCCAGGGGCTTTCGGGAGGAGAGATTGCCGAGCAAATCAAACTTATGCAGGTTGCTGGCGAAGTACCTTTCTATAATTATACCATTCCCATCCTATTGTTGGTAGCTTTGGGCCTTATTTCTATTTTTCTTGCCTTCAAGCTAAAGAAAGCCGACAAAAAACAAGGCTACGGGCTGGAACAACCCATTAACGAATCTTAATTGAACAGTAACTGAAACAAAAACGGGAGAAAAACATTTGGTTTTTCTCCCGTTTTTATTTTACAGATGAGCGCCTGGTATTACCAGCCAGGTAGGAAGTTAAGTCCCCATACCCCTCGGCTTGGTCCGCCGGTTTGAAACGGAAATGCAAAGAAAGGTTCTACAATGAGGGCGCCGAATACATTGATCCTTAACGAAGGCCCAATCGAAAAGAACGGATACCTTTTGCCTGGAGCCCTTGCATAGTCAGGGTTTAGTGTAAGTCGATGATCGCCGCGCCATGCCACGCCCACGTCAAAGAACAGGTTTAGCTCGGTAAATAAGAAGCCGCTGGTTATCAGGGCGAGCCTTTCAGGGCCGGTAAATGGTATTCTGATCTCAGCTCCTCCAAGCAAAACTTTACTACCCAATAAGAAATCAAAAATATCGTCAGTAACACCCAGTTCTGAGTTTTGCAACCTGTAAAGACTGTTGTAGTCAAGCCCCCTTACGAATCCCGGGAAGCCTAAATACAAGGGATTGAAAATGGTCTGATCATCGGCACCGCTTCCGTATCGTCCAAAATGGGTAGCCCTTACAGCAAATGTGAAGGGTTTCACATGGATGTATTGGCGAAAGTCGGCAGTAAGGTTTGTCATGGATACCGTACCGAAGATTTGTTCTACTCCAAACCTGAACCTTTGGCCTCGAATAGGCGAGGCCATGCCGAAATAGGAGTTATCTCCCACATAACTAAGGCTAACCCTCTGCAAGTTGAAGCCCGGGGGCGAAGGTAGCCGCTCCCGCTCCTGCCCTATTGGAAAACCCATGTGGTAATAGTTGTTCCAGGCGTCGATACGATAATAATACCACGACAAACTTGCTGTGGTTTCAAGCCGTCGGGTAGTGGAAATGGGAAAGAATGCAAAGCCAGTTATTTGATTTTCAAAAATACGGTATTGCAATATTTGTAAGTTATCAACCACTATTGGGCCATCAGAAGTAGAAAGGGTATCAATCCCAAAGCGCATGAAGGCAAATGGAAAAGGAATATGAGAAACCATACCGCCCCAACGTATTCTACCTCTTTGATTTAAATAGCCGAACTGGCCGCCAAAATCATAAATCTCGCCATTTACGGCGAAGGCTCCAAACATCTGGTGATCGCCGGTAATATCACTAAAAAGCATGGAAACGCCTCCGGCCAGACCCGTTCCAAAACGATTGGTTGCCATTCCAACCCCGGTGCTTCCAATGTGTGCTAACTGAAAACGGGAAGTAAAAGGCCTTTCGGCAAATGAATCGACAGGAAAAACGGGGGTTTCCGGTTCATAGGCCAGTTTGGGATCAATCAAAGGCAGAGAAGGCCTGTCAAAAGGTGGCAAGGTGGCAGCAGTAAAGTCCACAAACATTGGATCAACCCGTCTGCGTTGAAAATCATCAGCCTGCGCCCGGAAAATAGTATATTGCCCATTCTGGAAATGGCTGTAAACCATTTCACCGGTTTGCCTCGATATGCTGATGGCTGGCGAAAGCTGGGTGATGCCACTGATACCAGTATAAAAATCGGTAAGCTGATACACTTCGCTCTCGTTGTTCACATCAACAAAATACAAGTTCCGGTAGCCGTCGCGGTTGGAGAGAAAGTACAAACCGGTTCCGTCGGCATTCCACAAGGGGTTCACATTATTGGCCTCCGGAAAAACATTCAACACCCTGATACCTCTTGTGGGATCTTTCATGTCGAGAATACCCAGATTAAACCTGAAGTTTTTGGCATTTCCCATTTGAGCATTCTGCGGCCGGTCTGTTGCAAAAGCCAGATAACGCCCATCGGGCGACCAGTTGGAGTGGATGTATGAGTACCTGTCGTTTGTCAGGTTTGTTACCGACTCATTTTCAATGTTATAAAGAAACAGGTTGGTTCTTCCATCAACGATAGCATTAAAGGCAAAATATTGCCCGTTGGGCGACCAAGCCGGATTATTGAATGACAATATTCCCGGAATGGTAATCTGTCTTGTACGTCGTGGGCGGTTTACATCAACGATCATTAGTTTATTCTGCCCCTGAGCAACCACTACATAGGCAAATTGGCGGCCATCGGGGGACCAGGAACCCACAGACTCGAAAAAATTAAAACCGTCGATATCCTGATTCCGGATGGTACTGTTCAAACGACGAATAATTCTACCTGTTTTGGCATCGGCAAGAAACAAGTCGAGGGTTACCAGATCTCTTTCGGAGAAAAAAGTAATAAACCTTCCATCGGGGCTCAGCGAAGGGCTGAGGTTCATTTCACCTGCATTTTCTTCCGACACAAGTTTACGGCCAACCGATACATGCCTCGAGCTGTCGGCCATTAGAGGTTCATAATGGGTGGTCATGGCAGCTTTCCAAAGATTGGAAACTGTTGCCGAACTCAGGCCGACTATCCGCTCCAGTGCCCTTTCATAGCCAAATTTTGCCGATTCCCTGAAAAACGGGGTTATCAGGGAGTCGCCCCAGGTTCTTCCAAAGAAGGCGAAAAAGCTGTGTCCGAAACGATATGGATTATACCGCATGTTGCGGGTCATATCTTCCAAAGTAGGGAACTCGTCCTTGTGTATTGCATCACGCATCATCATAGCTGTGTGCGAATCGATGCTGCCTACCGAAAAGTATTCTGCCATACCTTCGACAAGCCACAGTGGAATGTTTCGCATAGAATTCATACCCAAAGTATCGGCACCAAACATGATATTGAAATGAAACACGTGAGCAACCTCATGACCAAGAACATGGTCGGTCTGCGCATTGGTTTCAAGTATCGGCATCACGATTCGATTCATCAAGGCTTCGGCAAGTCCCTGGGTTCCAATGCTGATGGTTCCTCCTACTGCCCTTGTTTGCTGAAATTCGGGATGGTTTCCATAAATAATTACCGGACTTCTGGTTGTGAAAGAGTCAAGGAAAAACACCTTATGCCTGGCGTACCACTTTTCCAAAGTGTTGCCGATGGCCTGTACTACTGAATCATTTTCGAAATAGTGAAAAATCTCGAAGTGCGGCGTTTCGAAAACCCGGAAGTCAAACCGGCGGTAAGAAGGCTTGTTGCGGCCAAAATACTGGGCCTGCACCTGGGGTATTAACACAAGAAAAAACAGAATCAAGATCAATTTCTGTTTCAATATCGAAATAAAAGTGCTAATCTTCATGTGTAGTATCTTTTAAGAAACTCATAAAACTATAAGAATTTGGCACAAAGGAATCAAGATGTATCCAGAGCAAAAATTATGCCCGTTGATGTCTTGAAGATAAAAACGAAAATGTTTTGCAATTGTTTAAAAAATGAATCTGAATTCCTTCGGAGGCAATGAAAAATCTACAAATAAGCCTATTACGAATTCCTTTCAAATTTACTAAATTTTAGCAGCTTATCAACTGAAAAGCTTGAAGTCCTGCTTTTTTAAGAACTTTTGGCAAGGCAATTTAGAGATGGATGATTTTTAATGCCTGGCAAAAGGGCACAAATCTCCATACCCTTGGCCTGATAAGGTATGCCCATTAAAAAATTTTGAGGAGATTACATTTTGAACAATCGCTGCAACTGCCCGATTTGGCTGTTCCAAAGTCTTTTGGATAAGTCCATATCGGAAGGCTCAGCTACATCAGTAACGATGAGCGTTGATCCTGTTGATCCAAACTCTGTTCTGATGCGCATTTCGAGGAACATCCCTTTGTGGTAATCCTCCTGCCACTCGAAAACTACAAATTCGTTCTCTTTGGTTTGTACCAGTCGCGCAGGCTGGATATTGTCGGGCCACATGAAACAAAACATGTCCTCGCCTTTCAGTGTAGTATTGGCAAACCAACGCGTTAAACCTTCAGGGGTCGAAATCAGTTTAAAAAGAAGTTTCGGACTTGCTTCAATATGAAACTCCAGTGTAAATTTCTCAAGGTTACTCATGACAGATATAATTCCAGAGACGCAATTTACGAAAAAAATATGCATCTGAAATATTTTTTAACGACTTTTATTTGTTACACCCTGTTTAGTTTTTGTTCCTTTCAGGCTAAAACCTCTTTGCCTTTGGTTAATTTTGCCAAAAAAAAATTTGAAAGAAACTAGGTCGCTGGTTTACCTGCTGGTAATTCTTGCTGTAGCATTTTGGGGAGGGTCGTATGTGTGGACCAAAGTACTTTTCGAATATTACGGGCCGATAACCATCATGTTTTTCCGTTTGGGAATTTCAACTGTTTTGGTTTTCGGCCTTTTCAGAAGAATGATTCAGAAGATTGACCCAAAGGATTATGTTGCATTTTTCCTGCTGTCGTTTTTCTCTCCATTTTGTTATTTTTTAGGCGAAAGTTTCGGGTTGCTGCATGTTTCGCCAATCGTGGCATCGGTAATTATTGCTACCATACCATTATTCACCCCCTGGTTAGGCATTTTTGCATTCGGCGAAAAGGTATCCTTTGCCAATATTCTGGGTTTTATAGTTTCCTTTTGTGGAATACTGGTGATGGTATTAGATGCCGATTTACGGTTTGCAGCATCGCCACTCGGGCTTGCCTTATTGTTCCTGGCGGTATTGTCGGCCCTTATCAACATTGTTTTCTTGAAGAAACTCACTTTAAGGTACTCCTCATTTACAATCATTTCTACACAAAACTTTCTGGGTGTCCTTTTTTTCCTGCCATTTTTTCTATTGCTTGATCTTAGGTCAGTGATTACCATTGTGCCTTCGCCAACCGCTATAGCTGCCCTACTTGCTCTTGCTGTATTTGGTTCAACCTTAGCCTTTATGTTTTACACTTCAGGGGTGCGGGTTTTGGGAATTGCCCGTACATCTATATTTACCAACCTCATCCCCGTAGTAACAGCCATTTTTACTGTAGCCATCCTGGGCGAAACACTTACTACCGACAAGCTGTTGGGAATGGGAATCGTTATTGGAGGTTTGTTATTGACCCAGGTTACGCGCAGATTGTCAACCCGAAAAACCTGATTTTGAATCACATTTTAAAAAATTTAACGGTCAGTAAAAATTAGCTAACAGGTAGTCGAATTGTTTCAATAGTTTGTATAATTTTGCACCACCAATTCCGGCGGGGTAGCTCAGGCGGTTAGAGCGTCGGATTCATAACCCGAAGGTCACGAGTTCAACTCTCGTCCCCGCTACACCAACCCTTGCGGCAATACCGCAAGGGTTTTGTTTTTGAGGCCAAACAGTGAAATTCAAACGAAGGCAATATTACTTTTGTAAAAAAATACTGGCTTGAATTACCCTGCCGACTTTGAGATTAAAATTGGTTTTGACCGCATTCGGGCTTTGCTGGCATCGAAGTGCATGAGCCCGCTAGGGCTTAAACAGATTGAGTTCATCTCAATGCAAACCGGATTTGAAAAAATTGAACTCCTTTTAAATCAAACCGAAGAATTCCGACGAATTTTACTTCAAAATATTCCATTCCCCCAATCGAACTATTTAGACCTCACCGGGGCCCTGCGCAGGATCATGCCTTTGGAGACTTTTCTGGAGCCGGAAGAGCTTCTTGACCTAAAAGTTTCCTATGAAACCATATTGAAGATCAAGGCTTTTTCTGAACAGCGCCTTGGTAGCGGTATGCTGAAATATCCTGCACTGGCAACCATAACAGGCCACCTCGAAGTGCATCCAGCCGTTGTTACGACCATTGACCGGATCATTGACGAAAAGGGATATGTTAAAAGCAGCGCCTCTCCTCCCCTGGCACAAATTCGTCAGAAACAACAACGCCTTGCAACAGAATCGGTACGAAAAATAGCTCAATTGCTGCAACAGGCCAAAAGTCAGGGATGGGTTGCTTCCGACATTGAGCTGACCCTGCGAAATGGCAGGCAGGTAATTCCCTTACCGGTTACTCACAAGCGCAAAATCAGGGGAATTATTCACGACCAGTCGGCCAGTGGCCAAACGGTTTATCTGGAACCCGAAGAGGCTTTTGAAATTAACAACGAAATCCGGCAGCTCGAAATTGAAGAACGCCAGGAAATCATCAGGATATTGAAAGCTTTTGCAACAAAGATTCGTCCTGATTTGCCGGCAATACTTGAAGGTTATCAGGCGATGGGCTGTCTTGACGCAACAAGGGCTAAGGCATTGCTTGCAATCGATTTGCATGCCCAAAAACCCAGGCTTGTGAACCGCCCATTAATTAAGTGGGTCAATGCCTTTCATCCGCTACTCTATATCTCGCTCAAAGCACAAAAAAAACATATAGAGCCATTGACCCTTACCCTCGACGAGCATACGCGCATTCTGGTCATATCAGGACCTAATGCCGGAGGGAAGTCAGTTTGTTTGAAAACCTGCGGGCTTTTGCAATTTATGATCCAGTGTGGCTTGTTGGTTCCGATGGAAGATTACTCTGAAGCAGGTATCTTCGAGCTTTTGTATATCGACATCGGCGACCAGCAATCGCTCGAAAACGACCTGAGCACATACAGTTCGCACCTGCTCAATATGAGGCACTTTCTCAAGCATTGTAATCCGCATACCCTTTTTTTGATTGATGAATTTGGGGCAGGAACCGAACCTCGTATCGGGGGCGCAATTGCAGAATCTATTCTCGAAAACCTCAATAAAACAGGGGCATTGGGATTGGTAACCACCCACTATGCCAATCTGAAGCTTATGGCAGGCAAACATGCCGGAATCGGCAACGGCTCCATGCTGTTCGATACCCGCAATATGCGACCACTTTTCAAACTCAAAACCGGAAACCCCGGAAGCAGCTTTGCATTCGACATAGCACGGTCAATCGGTCTGCCGGAAGAAATACTTTTAAAAGCAGGTGAATATGCAGGGTTGAACGAGCTTGATTTCGACCGCCAACTGCACGACCTCGATCTGAAGAAAGCTGAGCTGGATGATAAAGAAAAGCAATTGCGTATGGCCGAGCAATTTCTTTCGGAAATGTTAGATAAATACCAAAAACTCCATGGCGACCTTGAAAGGCGAAAGGGTGAAATTTTGTCGCAGGCCAAATCAGACGCCAAAAAAATGCTTACTGAAACAAACCGAACTATTGAGAACACCATTAGAAAAATAAAAGAAGCCAAAGCCGAAAAAACACCTACCAGAGAGGCCAGGAAAGAATTGGAAAATTATGTGGAAAGCCTTGATGATATTCCTTCAGACTCACCTTCAAGCCTTTTGCCTAAACCAGGGAAGGAAAAAGTGTTTGAGAAGGAGTCGGGGCCTATTGCAATAGGGGATGCAGTACGTGTTGAGGGCCAGGAAAACATTGGCGAAGTTCTCGAAATTGCCGGAAACCAGGCAGTAGTAAGGTTTGGGAGTATCCGCTTCAGGTTGGCATCGGCAAGCCTGGTTAAGGTAAAAAAAAGCCTTCTGCCAGACGCGGAAAGTACCCGAGTAAGGGTAAAGATGTCGTTTGACATCAACGAAAAGGCCACTTCGTTCAACCCGGTAATCGATATTATAGGATTTCGGGCCGATGAAGCCATTATCAAATTAAGAAGGTTTATCGACGATGCCCTGTTACTTGGAATTAAGCAGCTCAAGGTAACCCATGGGAAGGGCGAGGGAAAATTACGGGATGCGGTTCGTGCAACTTTACAAACAATTCCTGAGGTGCGTCGCTTCAGCGATGAGCATATCGACCGCGGAGGAGCAGGTGCTACCCTAATCGAGCTTCAATAAAAACTAAAATAATTCTAACTGATTGCTTGTGACATAGTTAGGGGGTGGAAGTTCATCGCGGTATCTTTCCACCTGCTTGCCAATTACCATTTTGATGTGTCTTACAGGCGTAGTTTTAAATTTCCGGCAATATTTTTCAAGTGCCTTGAACTGTGATTCTGTAAGTTTCAAAGTCATTTTTTTAAAATGAACTTTTTTGCGGGATGGTTTTTTGCGAGTCGAAATTTTCGACATGGAACTAAGCAAATTGGTCTTAGGCATAACAAAAGATAAATTACATCTTTGAGTGACTACATTCTGAAAGAATTGCCAAATTTAGTCATCAAATCCCAATTACCTGTTCAGCGCAACTTCTTTTTTTGAGCTACACCACCTTGGGCATTTGCTTTAGCCAGGAGTGGTGATTTTTTTCAGAACCTTAACCAACTTTTTTACCTCTTCTAAGGTATTGTACCTATTGAATGAAATCCTCAAATTGGGGGTTAGTGGTTCCATCCCCAAGGCCAAAAGTACTGCTGAAGGCTTATTGCTTCCCGAAGAACAAGCACTTCCTGTTGAAAGGCAAATTCCCGCCAAATCAAGTAACCCCATGAGTTGCCTCGGTTCAATTTTGCATGGAAGTGCCAGATTGAGTATTGTATAAAGGCTGCTACCTGCAACATCACCTAAAAACTGAAGGCCTGGAATCTCTCTGGGCAAAGTTTCAATAAGGTAAGACCGGAGGCCGGAGATATGAGCGAAAGTTGTATCTAGGCTGCCTGAAACAACTTCAAGGGCTTTGGCCATGCCCATGATGCCGGGAACATTTTCGGTTCCAGCCCGCATGTTCCTTTCCTGAGCTCCTCCTACCAGATAAGGCTGCATTCCTGCTCCGGCTCTTACATACATGGCCCCCACCCCTTTGGGCCCATGAAATTTGTGCGCACTCATCACAGCAAAATCAATAGGGAGTTTTTGAAGGTCAAGGGCAAGTTTCCCAACTGTTTGTACAGTATCACTATGAAACAATGAGTTGTACTTTTTGCATAAGTTCCCTACCTCTTTTATGGGCAGTAAGTTGCCTATTTCGTTGTTGGCGTGCATTAGGGTAACTACCGATTCATGCGTTTGTTGCAGCAGTTGCTCTAAATGGTGCAGGTCTAATATTCCTTTGGAATCGAAGTTTACATAACTAACCGAACAAGAGTCATTCTTTTCAAGAGCATGCAGCATATTCAAAACCGATGGATGCTCAAGTCTGGAGGTAATAAAATGCTTACGGCCAAGCTCACGGGCACAACCAGCGAGGATCGCATTATTGCCTTCGGTTCCGCCCGAGGTAAAAAAAATCTCCCCGGGTTGTACATTGAGCATTACAGCCATTGCCCTGCGGGCCTTCTCTACCTCCACCCTGGCATGTCGGCCCAACTGGTGAATAGAACTCGGGTTGCCATGATTGTGCTTCATCGCCTGATACATCAAATCGGCCACTTCTGGCAGCACAGGTGTAGTGGCAGCATTGTCGAGATAAATTATCGCTTGACTCATTTTGGCTACGGCAATTCTTTAAAAAAATCTGCTGTTCCGACCTTTAACGGTTTTTAGCTAAAATATTAAATTCAAAACACTAATTTTGACCTTTGCAAATGTAGTTAACTTGTATAGTTTTTGTTGTGGCTCACATTGAATTACCTATTACGGAATTTAAAACATACTGATTGTGTCTTTGGCTGATAAGTTGGTTATCTTCCCAACCTATAATGAGAAGGAAAACATAGAAAAAATGGTCAGGAAGGTGTTATCCCTTCCCGGTGATTTTCATATACTTGTTGTTGACGATAATTCGCCCGATGGCACAGGTGAAATCGTTAAAGGCTTAATTGCAGGGTTCCCTAATAAATTGTTTCTGCAATCCCGGCCAGGAAAACTTGGATTGGGTACTGCCTATATTCTAGGTTTTAAATGGGCGCTGGAACATGGCTACCAGTATATTTTCGAAATGGATGCCGACTTCTCACACAATCCCGACGACCTCATCAAACTTTATGAAGCATGCGCTTTAGAAGGCTACGATTTAGCTATAGGTTCGAGATACATCAGGGGGGTAAATGTGGTAAACTGGCCCATGGGTCGGGTACTCCTGTCGTATTTTGCTTCAACTTATGTGCGAAAAATTACCGGAATGGGTATCAGGGATACAACGGCAGGTTTTAAATGTTTCCGGCGCAAAGTATTGGAAGCTATCAATCTGGATAAGATTCAGTTTTCGGGTTATGCTTTTCAGATTGAAATGAAGTTTCTTGCCTGGAAGCTTGGATTTAAAATAAAGGAAGTATCCATCATTTTCATGGACCGCATGGAAGGCCAATCGAAAATGAGTTCGGGCATTGTAAAAGAAGCCATGCTGGGGGTTATCAAACTAAGATTGCAAAGCCTCTTTAAAAAATACAGGCCAAAAAACTGAGGTACTTATTTTAGGATGTTTTTTGGCTAATTTTGAATATAAAAACCAGAATTAACCACCTTTACAGGTGTTTTTAATTTGATGAGCAGAATTATTCTTTTCCTTGTAGTTTTATTTTCGCTTTCATCCTGCGGGTTTTTTCGCTCAGCCGAGCGTGAACGCTGCAATCGCATTTTATCCCAGGAACAACTTACATTGATTTTGCTCGACCTGTACCTTACCGAAGGATTCCTCTCTGAAAAGCAGTCGCTCCTTCGGTATCCGGTAGATTCGGTCAGGTACTATTTCGATGGGGTGTTTGAACAACACCAGGTAAGCTTCGAAACATTCAAAGAAGCCCTCACCTGCTACCTATTGCACCAGGAAGAAATGGAAGCCATTCACGAGGAAATTCTGAACCGAATCACGATCATGCAATCGGAGGTAGAAGCAACCACCGAGAGATTGCAAAGAGCTCGCCATTACCCAACCGGAACCATTTGGGCGCTTCCCGAAGAGGAGAAGGTTGTACTGGATACCATCCCGGCTTTTTCTGTTCTAAGACTGGTTCCTTCGAGAAGGGTGGTAGTACCTTAAGATGGTCTTCGCAATACCGCAGTAACCACATCCAGATCTGCACCGCTGTGGGCTGTATAATTTAAGGTAATTACCCCTGCCGAGAACTGACCGCTGCCCCTGATGGTGATGGTTCCATTGGCGATGGTTTGTTGTGAAATGTTCAGGTTGTTACCGGTAATTAATGCGCTGGCTCTTTGGTCCTGACCCTGCATGTAAAAATTTCGTATATAAACTTCGGAAAAACGTCCCGGAATCCGCGATATATTCACATCGTAAACATAACCTGATCCAAACACCTGGCTCGATTCGGTAGCTTTCCAATTGCCAAGGAACTTATCGACCGGATCGGCAAACGGATCATCAAACTCTTCCGCGCATCCGCCGGCAAGAACTGCTACCAAAAGGACTACCAAACCAATCGAAAACCACCTGGAGGTTGATTTTATATTCTTCATTCTGTGACAAAGAAATTTCGGGTTAATAAAATGGAAAATAATCAAAAACCCGGCCAATTAATCCATGCCAAACAGGTTGTCGATAATTTTATCCTGGGCAATAAAAGGGATGGTAACCTTAAGTTCAGGTTCTTTTTCCATTGCCCTTTTAATGGCGAAAATGGCCTCAGAGTTGCGCGCCCAGCTTCGCCTGGCTATGCCATTATTTACATCCCAGAAAAGCATGGATTCGAGCCTGCGATCGGCTTCGGTGCTTCCGTCGAGAACCAGGCCGAAACCACCGTTGATCACTTCGCCCCATCCTACGCCTCCGCCATTATGAATGCTCACCCACGTAGCTCCCCTGAAACTGTCGCCAATTACATTGTGAATGGCCATATCTGCAGTAAAGCGTGAACCATCATAGATGTTGGAAGTTTCGCGGTAAGGGCTGTCGGTACCACTCACATCATGGTGATCGCGCCCTAAGATTACCGGTCCTTTGAGTACTTTATCGCGAATAGCCTTATTAAATGCTTTGGCAATCTGAATCCGCCCATCGGAATCTGCGTAAAGAATCCGCGCCTGAGAGCCCACCACCAATTTGTTTTCTTCGGCCTGCCTGATCCACAACAGGTTGTCGGCAAGTTGCTGTTGAATTTCTCCGGGTGCATTTTTCATCAAATTTTCGAGCACTTCAATAGCAAGCCTGTCGGTGGTGCGCAGGTCGTCTGGGTCTGACGAGGCACAAACCCAACGGAAAGGCCCAAAGCCATAATCGAAGCACATGGGGCCCATAATATCTTGCACATACGAGGGATAGATGTACGTCCCGTCTTTCTTAAACACATCGGCTCCAGCCCTGCCGGCTTCCAGCAAAAATGCATTGCCATAATCCCAGAAATACATGCCCCTGTCGGTCATAGCTTTGATGGCCTTTACCTGGCGTTTGAGGGATGTTCGCACATGGTTCTTAAACAATTCTGGGTTGTTGGTCATCAATTCATTGGACTCATCAAAACTTAAACCAGCAGGATAATATCCACCCGCCCAGGGATTATGAAGGGAGGTTTGATCCGAACCAAGTTCGACCTGAACATTGCTTTTCACCAACTCTTCCCACAGATCTACAATGTTCCCTTGGTAAACGAGCGATACAGCTTCCTCGCGGGTTCTTGCCCTATTGATTCGTGTGACAAGCGAAGGCAGGTCGTAAAATACCTCATCGACCCAGCCCTGCTCCTTTCTAATATTGATTACTTTGGGATTTATTTCAGCCAATACCCCAACCGCGCCTGCAATTACTGCCGCTTTGGCCTGAGCACCCGACATACCACCCAATCCGCTGGTTACAAAAACTTTTGCTTTCAGGCCGGTATCAGTTCCCAGAAACCTCCTTCCTGCGTTGAGCACGGTTATCGTTGTACCATGTACAATTCCTTGAGGACCAATGTACATGAATGAACCGGCCGTCATTTGACCGTATTGGGTAACTCCAAGGGCATTGAACCGCTCCCAGTCATCGGGACTGGAATAATTGGGAATCATCATTCCATTGGTAACCACCACCCTTGGTGCATCCGCATGCGAAGGAAACAACCCCATGGGATGACCGCTGTAAAGTACCAGGGTTTGCCTGTCGGTCATGGTGGCCAGATACTGCATGGTAAGGAGGTATTGAGCCCAATTTTGAAAAACTGCCCCGTTGCCTCCATAGGTAATAAGTTCGTGGGGATGTTGCGCTACTGCATGATCGAGGTTGTTGCTCAGCATCAACATTATTGCAGCAGCCTGGGTACTCCTGTAAGGAAAAGCTTCGAGGTTGCGGGCTGTAATCGGATAATCAGGCCTGAACCGGTGCATATAAATGCGCCCGTAATCGGTCAGTTCTCGAGCAAACTCAGGGGCCAATATTGCATGGTGCTTTTCATGAAAATAGCGCAATGCGTTTCTTACAGCCAGCTTTTTCTCGGCTATGGTAAGCAAGTCTTTTCGGCGGGGAGCATGATTAACTGCAACATCAAATGGCTTTGCTGCGGGCAAATCATCCGGAATACCCTGCAAAACCGCTTTTTGAAAGTCGGTAAAACCCATAAAGAATTCGTTTCCGTAAAGGTAAACAATTATGAAGATTTTGACTGGCAGTAACAGGCAACTCGCCTAATTACAGGAGGCAACCTTTTCTACGTAAAAGCCGGTAATATCCCACGAAAACCAAGGCTCACGTGTCATCTCGATCGTAACCCCCTCGGCCATAAACCGCATGTTTGCCAAAGCTCCTCGGAGACTTTGCCCTGGCATAAGGCAATAATGATTGTCGCGACTTTCGAACATAAGCGATTTATCCCTATAAAAGTTTACCGACAAAGCAACCACAACCGGCAATGAAGTATTGTTTGTAAGCCGAAGCGACAATGCCGCATTGCTCATGGGATCGACCGGGTTTTGCCTTGACCATCGATATTGAATGAGGATACTATCTTTGGTTTGATATTCACTGAATCCGCTCTGTGCAAAAGACTCAGAAGCCGTTGCAAGGCATATGACAAACAAAAAAATTGAAACAAAAACTTTAATCATGGTAAAAAAAATAAATGCTGAATAAAAAAATGATTTTCAGGTAAGGTACTAAATACTGTCTGCCGAGTTTTTCAAGATATTGTAAAGAAGTTCCCTGGATCGGAAAAGTTGGGCTTTCACAGTACCTAAGGGCAAATTGAGTTTTTGCCCTATTTCCTCGTACGACAATTCTTCGAAGTAGCGTAATTCAATCAGTTTGCGGTACCTGGGCTTAAGGCCCTCTACTACTTCTCGCAAAATTTTCACTTTCTGGCTGCGGAAAAGGTTTTCTTCAGGATCGCCAAACCCGGAAGGAATATTTCCAGCCTTTTTGGAGGAATTGAATTCTTCGTCAATATTCAGGTTTAAAACATTCTTCTTTTTAGAACGGATAAAGTCAATGCAATTGTTGGTGGCTATTTTAAACAGCCAGGTGCTGAATGCATAATCGGGAGTGTACAGATGTAGGTGCTTAAACGCTTTTCCGAAAGCTTCTATGGTAAGGTCCTCGGCATCTTCGACGCTCGATGTCATTTTCAGCATCATAAAATATATAGTTTCCCTGTATGTTGCCATCAGATCGGAATATGCCTTTTGGTTGCCCTTATCAACAGCCTCCCTGATCAGCAGGTAGTCCTTTTGTGCTTTATCGGTAAGTCTGGTTAATACTTCCATTTAGTCTTTCTAAAAAACAAAGCCGCAACTGCAAAAATTAGATTAGTGCCTAATATAAGCAGATCCAAAACAGGGAAAGTTAAAGATAATAGCCTTTGCTCCAGCTTTTTTCCTGCAAGGTAAAAAATTATTAACATACTGACCGTACGTAATCCAAACAAAATCAAAGCAATACCTCCTATTGTTGAAAACGGGAATCCCGTCATTAATGCCCCAAAAAGCAAATAAAACGCCACTTGGGAAAAGCTATACATTCCCAAAAGCAATTTAAACCGAAATTTATAGTGTAGTCCGGTCGAAAGGTGCCTTCGCTTCTGAAGCATCCAATAAAGAAAAGTTCTCTTGGGGTGCGAGAGCGTATTTGATGATTTAGTCACACAGATTCTGACATTGTTCGGGGTAGCCGCTTGGTTGATAAATAAGTCGTCGTCGCCCGAGGGAATATGATAGTGACTTATAAAACCATTATGTCGAAAAAAAAGATCGCGCCTGTATGCCAGGTTACGCCCAACGGCCATATATGCCTGACCTGCAAGGGCGAATGAAAAGTATTGAAATGCAATAACCAGTGTGTCGTAGCGTATCAAAAGATTTAACAATCCAGGCAATTTTCGGTATTGGCTGAATCCAATTACGATCTCGGTTTTTGCATCGAAGTTCGAAACCATTTCTGCAATCCAAGCTGGTCCATCAGGTATGCAATCGGCATCAGACAACAGCACCACCGGATGTTTTGCACATCGGATACCGATAGCAAGGGGAAACTTTTTGCCGGTGAAAAAATTCAACTTATCCTGAAGGCTAATAACCTTGAGATGCGGGAAGCGTGCCTTCAACTCATAGAGAAGCTGTTCGGTATCGTCGTCGGAACCATCGTTTACCACGATTACTTCATATTCGGGATAGTCTTGCTGCAGGAATGCAGGTAGATTTTCTTTAAGGTTCAGATATTCGTTCCGCGCACAGATAATTACCGAAACTGGCGGGTTCCCGCTTTGGGGTTCATTGGGCTTGAAGAAGGCAAGGCGGCTTAAATAAAACCAATGGTAAAAAAGCTGAAGCCCGACTACCAGCCCGAAGGCAAACAACAATACCTGCCCGTTAAAAAAAGCCACCCCATTCAGCCACTCCATGCGAGGATTTTTTGGAAGGTGCAAAATTATCACATCCTGCTTAATCGTTCTTATATTTGCCGAAATTTTCAGAACAGCATTATGCAGTTTGATATTATGGCAAAAGATGCGGGTTCCAATGCCCGTGCCGGTCGAATAGAAACAGCGCACGGAGTGATTGAAACACCCATTTTTATGCCAGTGGGTACTGCCGGTACCGTTAAAGCAGTGCACCACAAAGACCTCGACCAATCGATTAAAGCACAGATTATTCTTGGCAATACCTACCACCTGTATCTAAGACCGGGGTTGGAAACCCTTGAGCGTGCGGGTGGATTGCACCGGTTTATGAACTGGAATAAGCCCATGCTTACCGACAGCGGAGGCTACCAGGTTTTTTCACTGGCGCACCGGCGCAAGTTAACGCCCGATGGCGTTACTTTTCAGTCGCATATTGATGGCTCCAGACACTTTTTCTCACCCGAGCATGCTATGGATATTCAGCGGGTAATCGGGGCAGATATCATCATGGCTTTTGATGAGTGTACGCCATATCCGTGTGATTATCAATATGCTAAAAAGTCCATGGACCTTACCCATTCGTGGTTGAAACGATGTTGCAATCATTTTGACCTTGGGCAAGGGCGATACGGCTATGACCAGACTTTGTTTCCGATTGTGCAGGGTAGCATCTACCGTGATTTAAGGGCCGATTCGGCAAGAATTGTTTCAGACTATAATTGCAGGGGCAATGCCATAGGAGGACTTTCGGTTGGCGAACCAATTGATAAGATGTATGAATTAACCGAGCTGGTTTGCAGCATCCTTCCTCACGAAAAACCCCGCTACCTGATGGGAGTAGGTACCCCGGAAAACATTCTGGAAAGCATTGCTCTGGGCATTGATATGTTCGACTGTGTAATGCCCACACGGAATGCCCGAAACGGAATGTTGTTCACCTCAGAGGGCATCATAAATATCAGGAACCTGAAATGGAAAAATGATTTTGACCCCATCGATCCTTCGGGAACGATTTTTGTAGATCAGCACTACAGCCGGGCCTACCTGCGGCACCTTTTTACTGCAAACGAAATGCTTGGGCCTATGATAGCCTCGCTTCATAATCTGAGATTTTACCTGTGGTTGGTCGAACAAGCCAGAGCTCACATAATTGCAGGAACCTTTACTTCGTGGAAAAAATCCATGATTCCCGGTCTTACAAAACGGCTTTAAAGTCTAATTTTGCATCCTACTTTTAACAGCATTCTTTAAATAACAAGCGAGTGAAAAAGATTGACCAGTACATTATCCGAAAATTCCTGGGCACCTTCTTTTTTACCATGATGCTGATCATCTTTATTGTAATCATTTTCGATTTTTCCGAAAGAATTGACGATTTCATTGACAAAAGGGCTCCCTTCAGGGAAATCATTTTTGATTATTATCTAAATTTTATCCCCTTCTTTGTCAACTTGTTCAGCCCGCTTTTCATTTTCATTACGGTTATTTTTTTTACTTCACGACTGGCACAAAACACTGAGTTTGTGGCAATGCTCAATTCGGGCATCAGTTTCAAACGCCTGATGGTGCCCTTTGTAATGCCTGCCTTGTTGCTTGGGCTTATGTCCCTTTTTCTGGCGAATATTGTAATCCCTCCTGCCAACAAAACAAGACTGCACTTTGAGTCGCAATACTTCAGAAGTCCCGAAACATTTTGGGGCAGAAATATCCATTTACAAATAAATCCGGGTGAGTTCGTTTTTTTGGAGTCGTTCAATGAACCTACCGCTACCGGCTTCCGGTTTACACTCGAAAAGCTAAACGAAGGCCAATTGGTTTATAAGCTTTCAGCCGAAACTGCCCGTTGGGACAGTATAGCCCAAACATGGTCGATATCCAATTATTTTGTTAGGGAAATTGATGGCAAAAAGGAGCAGTTAACCTTTGGCAACAGCCTCGACACCGTACTTCCATTTACTCCGAGCGACTTTATACACAACCTCCGTGAGATCGAAACCCTGGATTTTTTTGAACTCCGGGAGTTCATAGAACGACTCAGACAAAAAGGGGCTGAAAATATAGAGTTTTTTGAAGTGGAAATGCACCGCCGGATGTCCTTCCCCTTTTCAGCTGTAATTCTAACCCTGATTGGTGTATCGCTTTCGAGCCGGAAGGTTCGCGGCGGAATCGGACTGCACCTTGGATTAGGATTGGCCCTGAGTTTTGCCTATATTCTGTTTATGCAGGTTTCAACCACATTTGCCACCAAGGGAAATCTACACCCGCTGCTGGCTGTATGGATTCCCAATATCATTTTCGGGATCATTGGCCTGTTTCTCTATAAAATGGCCCCAAAGTAAAATACGGTATTCAACTTTGTGGTACCTTTTTAACGAAAAAATCTGTCAGCAAAAAGCCTAAAAGTCCTCCCCATAACATGCTCAGATAGGGGCTGGAGGTTATGGCACACGCTCCCGACCTACAACCTATAAAGTAATGGTATGCCAATCCACCACCTAACCCAATCAGGGAGAATATTCCTATTATATACAGGTACTTTTTTGAAGAAACCCTGAATGGAAAAGATTTGGGTTTCTGCGGTGCTACTTCATTGGTTTTTTCTTGTGTCATAATATTTGATTTTTTACCTTGGTAATTGGTTCATAATCTTTTCGACCACACTCCGTGAATCCTTTGCATAACAAATGGAAAACCAGGAGGTTATTTTTCAATACCGACTATCAGCGGCTTTTCTACAAGCAATACTTCTTTAATAGCCTGTTCGATGGCATTTTTCGGAAGCGCACCGGCAGCCATTTGGGGTTGGGCAGCAAGGGGAACAAAAAGCAAAGAAGGGATACTCCTGATTCCAAAAGCTGCAGCCAATTCTTGTTCCTTCTCTGTATCGACTTTGTAAATATCTATCAGGTTACGATATTCTTCCGACAATTCACTGAGAACCGGTGCGATCATTTTACACGGACCACACCAATCGGCGTAAAAGTCAATAATGCAGGGCCTTGAACCCTCAAATTTCCATTCCTGATGTTTCTCAAAATTAAAGACCTTAGCTTTAAAGGTCTCCATAGTAAGATTTTCCATGTACTTCAAATTAAAGTGATTGAAATGTAAAGTTCTGTGATATTATTTTTTCCAAAAAACAAGTTGAAAAGAGTTACCGAAAAGTGGGGTTTGTAACAAAACCTTTTGAAAAAATTAAATTAAATCAGGGCATTTATTTCAGACACCAAGGTTTCCTTTTGTGTTAATCCCCTGAATCTTTTTTTCGGCTCACCATCCTTAAAAACAATCAGGTAGGGCAAAGCCCGAACATCGAACCTGCTGGCAATTTCCGGATATTTGTCGGCATCCACTTTGGCAACCAAAACCTTATCAGCAATTTCGACAGCCGCTTCATCAACAATAGGCCCCTGAACCCGGCAAGAACCGCACCAAACCGCCCAAAAGTAAACTAGCACAACTCCCTCTTGTACAACCTGATCAAAATTTGAACTGGTAAGTTCTTGCACCAAAACCGAATTTTCAGAAATCGCAACAGGTCCTTCGGAGATTTGTCGCTCTTTGCTTAATAATGAATAGGCAACGATTCCCATTGCGATTACACCAATGCCAACAAGCATAGGCCCCAGGTTTTTAAAATATGTACTAAAACTCAATTTCATTTTAGAGTGCTTAGAAGATTAATGATGTTTATAACCACTTCCGTAATCAAATGTTCAATTCCTGCCTGAAACAAGCTGAATAGAAATTAAAACTTAGAATATTGATATTCATGATTTTAATTCAACAGTACGGCTGTAAATTTTAAACCATGAAATTATCTAAATGTTTTCATGTGTTGAATATAAAAATTGTTAAAAAATTAAAGTCAGCAAGACAATGCATTTACCTCAACAATTGAAATCAGGTTCATCCCCTGGGGCTATTTCCACCAATGATGGCAAGGAATTCGCAGGAAGAAACTCTTTTTTGGTGCAGTAAAAAAATTATTACTTGTGCACTATGATAGCGGCTTACCATTATTTTTCTAAATTGACTTTCATTTTAAGCACAACAAATAGTTTTTTGGTCAACCAGTTGAGAATTCTAGATCAATTTATTGGCCGCTTGCCAGATAACATTTTAAAAAATAATTTGACAGGCAATAGATCAAGTCCTACAAATTTTGTAATTTTCCACCTTAATTTATTTTCATTCAATACCATAATTGTAAAAAGCTGCAAACAATTCATTCCGAACAAAGCTTCTGAGTAATTATTATAATTTAATACTTTAAAATCACCTCAAATGAAAAATCTTCGAAAAATTGCTTTTATTGCCGTTTTATCTTCCATTTGGGTTTTATCAAACAGCATGACTGCCTGCCAGCCTTTGGTACAAACACCTATGGCTGAGGCAGAAGTAGCAAGGGGCCTTCGCGAAGCCCTTGCGATAGGTGCAGTGAATGCGGTACTTGCCACCAACAAGGAAAACGGGTTTTTCGAAAACCAGGCCATCAGAATTCCCTTTCCCGAGGAGGCCGCCGGAGCCCTGCAATTCATGCAAAATTCGGCCATTCTCAGACCCTTGCTCAACGATTTTGTCCTGAGGCTTAACAGGGCAGCTGAACATGCAAGCGCCAAGGCAAAGCCAATCTTTGCAGAAGCTATCAACAACATAACCATTATGGACGCATGGCAAATTTTGAGAGGAGGCCAAACAGCAGCCACAACCTATTTGCGCAATCAAACCCAGACTCAACTCTATGAGGCATTTAAACCAGATGTGCTGAGCTCTTTAAACGAAGTTGGAGCACAGCGAGCCTGGCAGGAACTTACCACTGCCTATAATGCCATGGCAGCACTCAACCCACGACTCACCAGGGTAAACACCGATTTGGCCGGATATGCCACCACCAAAGCGCTCGATGGTTTGTTTGTGATGGTAGCGGAGGAGGAAGCAAAAATTCGCCGCGATCCGGCTGCCAGGGTTACCGACCTGCTTAGGAGGGTATTTGCCCAGCAATAACTGCCCCTTTCTTCATTGAGCTGAAGTACAGACAGAACCTAGTCGATTTCGGCGAAATATTTCATGAATTGAACCCGGTGATAGGCATCGGGGTTATCACCTTTTTTGAAGCTCATTTTGCCGTTAAATTCGGAAATCCTGGCATAGCGGTGCCGTTCCATCCATGTTTTCAAGTCACCGGAAATGTTTTCCAAATTCCCGATACCGTTTTTGTATAGGGTAGAACACACCTGAACAGCCTTAGCCCCCGCAAGCAGTTGCTTTATTAATCCTTTTCCATCGTGAACCCCGGTGGAGGCACACAAATCGGCTTGAACCCGTCCGGCAAGAATACCAATCCATCGGAGCGACGTGGTAATTTCGTCGGGGTTACTGAAAACGCCGGAAGAAATCATTCTGGTCTTCTCAATATCAATATCGGGAGCGAAAAACCGGTTGAAAAGAACTATTCCACTTACCCCCGACCATGAAAGTTTTTTTACCATATTGGCCAGACCCGAAAAATGACTCGATATTTTCAGGGCAATAGGAATCTTAATTTCCTTTTTTACCTTGTCGATAATCTCAAAGTAAAGGCCTTCGTAATCACCCGCTCCTTTTTCAATATCTGCCGGAAGTACAAATACATTCAACTCCAGGGCATCGGCTCCGGCTTCCTGGATATTACGGGCAAAATAGGTCCATTCCTGAGCACTAACACAATTAATACTGGCTATTACAGGTATGTTGATGCTTTTTTTTGCCTGAATAATCAAATTCAGGTACTCGTCGAGTGCATGCGTCTTCGCATAGTTTCTAATGTAATCCTCGGCCTCAGTATAGGTATTGGAGGCATCATGGGAGGAGAGCATTTTATGGGCTTCAAATTTTATCTGCTCTTCAAACAGGGATTTCAAAACCACGGCACCCGCCCCTTTTGCCTCCATCTCGATCAGATTATCGACAACACGGGTCAAACCCGAACTGCCTACAATAATGGGGCTCCGAAGGTTTAGACCCATATAAGTGGTGGATAAGTCGGTCATCAACAAAATTTTTTTGAATTTTTAATGTTATAACTAAACAAAATTAAACAACTGTTACAATTTTACAATTCATGCAGGGTAATTTCTTTTTAGCCAAAAATCAGACCCTCTCTTCAGGATTACCCAGGTAATCACTTTTTGATATAATTTCGGAGCCCAAAATTCAATTACCGTAGGAAACCATTCTATCAATATTGGCACATGACCGTTGATCATTCAAATTCTCAGAACCACACCCAGGACAGCATGCTTCCGTTTCGAAGCTATTTGGAACCCCTGCTGGTACTTTTCAATATTGCCTCGTCCGAAATCTTAAAAGATTCTGAGTATTGTATCGACTATAGCATACCAGGAGGGGTTTACGGGCATTTTAACGGTTATAGCCCTTCCGATTCCGATTTGAAAGAAATTAAGGAAAGGATCAGGCGTTTGATCCGTGAGCATGAAAACCTTACCCAAGAACTTCTCTCTGCAGAAAAGATCCAGAACCATTTTTTGCAACATAACAGGCCTGATATTTTAAATCTAATCAAATCAAGAGGTGTAAAGTGTTGCAAATCAGATGGATTCAGATTGGTGCGTTTGAATGGTGGGAGCGAATTGTTTTTAAACCACGTTCAGGATAATGTAAAACATCTTGAAAAGTTTAAGCTTTTTAAAGCTAAAAACGGATTTTTTTTGATTGCCGATGTTGATTTTTTTGAACGGGCCATGCCCGACAGGATTGAGAACAGTAAATTTTTCAAGCGTTTCGACGAATCGCATCATGATATGGCACATTTGGGTATTGCCAATATTGCCCAGCTCAATGAAATCATCAACCGGGGAGAGCTATCGGAATTCCTGAAAATTGCTGAAGCTTATCAGACAAAACGTATTTCGCGCATTGCCGATAATATTGTGTCGCACCCATTAAAACCGAGGATAATCTTTTTGGCCGGTCCTACCTCGTCGGGCAAAACAACTTCGGCCAACCGCCTGGCGTTAGAACTGAAAGTGCTTCGAAAAAATGTTTTAATTCTTTCGCTCGACAATTATTACCTTCCCCACTCGGCCATCCCAACCGACCCGGTAACGGGTTTAAAAAATTTCGAACTTATTACGGCCCTCAATCTTGAACTCTTCAAGCAAAACATCAGCGACCTGTTAGCAGGCAACCCTGTTTTTCTGCCAAAGTATTTTTTCGATGGCAAAGGCGCAACCATTTCGGATATTCCCATTTCGATCGACAATGACTGCTTTATCATTGTCGAAGGCATTCACGGGCTTAATCCGGGCTTGTGGAAAGAAGCCATAGAACTGGAGTCATACCGGTTGTATGTATCGGCATTAACAACACTAAATATTCACGATCACCTACCCTTTTCCACCTCCGATCACCGCCTGATCCGCCGCCTGGTACGCGACCATTTGTTCAGGGGTTATGATTTCAACGAAACCATTAAGCGCTGGCCTGATATAGTAAGCAATGAGTTTAAAAGCATATTTCCCTATCAGGAAAGCGCTCACGCTATATTAAACTCTGCCCTAATCTACGAAATGGCAGTATTTGCCCATTATGCCCCGGCATTGCTCAAGGCCGAGCTGGCTGAAAATGAGCAAATCAAGGAGGAAGCACTGAGGTTAAACAGGCTGTTGTCGCTTTTTGTACCAATTGACCCTTCGGAAATACCGCCAACTTCCATCCTGCGGGAGTTTATCGGGGGGAGTAGTTTTAAATATTAAGGTAGGAAACGTGCAGATAATCCCGGATTAAAAGTTCCTGAGCAGGCCCAAGTACTTATCTGGAGGCATATCCTTATTAAATCATCAACGAGTCTGAAGCCTCCGTTTCGGTCCTTCAGTCGCCATGATTCATAAAGCCCTGATCGTTGATCGCATCAAGAAACACCATGCTAAAATGCAGGTTGTCCTTTTTTGTATATCGTTTATGCACAAAGATCTGTGCAAGGTTTTCCAGTCCGTTTTCAAGAATTAACCTGGCAGTTTGCGGAAGATTTTCCTTTTCCTTATAAATTCGATCGATTTCATCGGCTGTATAATCCCGATAGGTTTCGTAGTGTACAATACCATCGGCTGGAAGCCTGTCGGCTTTTTCGGGACTTTCGGCCGGGTATCCGACAACCACCGTTGTTATTGGGACCACACCTGCAGGAAGGTTAAAGAAATCAATAAGTTTATCGGCCTGATAGGTTGTAGTACCCAGATAGCAAATTCCCAACCCCAACGATTCGGCAGCTACACAAACATTTTGAGCCACCAGAAGGGCATCGATTGCTGCCGTAAAAAATGAGAGAAAGTTATCATAACCCGGCTCAGCATCGCGTTGCAAACACCATTTTTTAAAACGGTTAAAGTCGGCACAGAAAGTAAGGAGAACCGGAGCCTGCTCAACCATTTTTTGCCCAAAATGCAGCTTACATAGTTCCTTCCTTTTTTCGGAGTCACGGGTAACTATCACACTATATACCTGCATATTGCCTGTGGTTGAAGCCCTGAAGCCGGCCTCCAGGATGGTGTTCAATATTTTGTCGCTCAAGGGTTCGCTTTTATAGCTGCGGATAGTCCTATGCTGCAGTAAGGTGTTGATAGTTGGATTCATGTTATAAAACTGAAAAATATATGGAATCGTTAGACCTCTAGGTCGGAATTTTGAGTTTTATCTTGCTGCAGGTCAGTAGGCAGATTGGGTCTCTTCTTGTGGTAAACATCCAGAGCAACCAAAATGGCCATCATGCTCCAGAACGGAACCGATGCTTTATCGGTGTCGAGGAAATTGTTGAGCAGCCCGTGCACAAAATAGGTTACAAACCCAAGTGTAACGCCTGTTGCAATTTGTCTGATTTCTTTGGAAGGCGCCCTGATGCTAAGTCGCCATCCGGTATTTAGTGTAAACATCGCCAAACCAATAAAGAGAAGCATTCCAGGAAGTCCGCTTTCGGCCAGTGGTCCCAAATACTCGCTGTGGGCATTGCCCAAAGTTCCGAAATGGGTGGTAATAATCGTAAAATCCTGCGAAAGCTGAAAAGGGGCATATACAAACTGATAGGTTCCCGGCCCCCATCCTACCACAGGTCTTTCCTTATACAGTTCCAATGCGGCTCGCCACCTGTTGATTCGCTCCAGGTTCGAGGCATCAGTTGTTATATTGGCGATGGACCGGACATGCTCAGCCATATCGCCCGACGATTGATACGGGTTACGTTCTAAGGCAAATTGAATCTGCGTTTGGAAGGTAAAAAGTAAGCCGAGTAAAACCAAAGCCCCGGAAAATATTGCTTTTCGAGGTATTTTCAGAATTATGAGCACAAATACGACAATGGCAACCGCTACACTCAACCAAGATGCCCTGCTAAAACTCAGTAAAATTCCCATTGCAAACAAAGCGGTAAGGACTCCCGCAACGATACGCAACTTTCTGCCAAGGTTCTTATTTAGTACCATGAGGCCAAAGAAAGGCAAAACCAGGGCCAGGGTAGATGCATAATTGGTATGATCGCCAAAAAAAGGACGTACAATCCAGATGCCTGCTCTGCGGTCGAAACCCCATTGCATGTGCAGAAAACTGATGTATAATACCATCAAGGCAAGAGGGACACCATAGTAATAGAGAAACTTTCTTACCTTTTCGAAGTTCTTGAACAGTATGACCATCATAAAAAAGAACACCACCACATACCACAGCCGCGACAGAAAGAACTTAAATGATACAAAAGGAATTTCACTGGTAATGGAGGTGACAAAAATCCAAATAAGTTTGCAAATCAAAATTAGCGTAATGGGATGCAGGAAAACATTTTTATCGATAATGGATTTTTGTGCCATGCTAAAGAAAAACAATAGCATCAGGCCGACAATCAACGGTTCGGTTGGAAGGTTAATGGACACACCAAGCCCTTCAATCTCCTGCCTAAAAGCGAATGGGGTTAATGCGACCACGGCCAGCAAAAGGGTATCGGCCCTGTAAATAAAAAGCAAACCCATGGCGATTAAGGCCGGAAGCAACATAAAGTAGTAAAGGCCTTCGATAACAAGGACAGCATTAATACCGATAAACACGGTACATATTGCATAAAGCATTACTATCCTTGTTTTTCCCTCCACAACATGCCGTATTAGGAAACTTGCCTTGGAATTTTCTTAGGAAAGAATTGCTCATAAGCCAGGATTGTAAACAAGGCCAGGAAACCAGCAGCAAAAGTAACCATGGCAACAATAAGCCAACGGATTGGGTAGGCCTTTTTGTCGGGAGCGATAGCCGGATCGAGGACGAATTTATAAGTCATAAAACTCTCGAGGTCTGTTTTGGCATCGAACATTCTCCGCTGAAGATGGGACAAATTATTAGTCAGATTTTGGATTTCAGCCGTGTAAAAGATATAAGCTCCGCCTTTTTCACCCAACAACTCAAGCCTTCTTTTAATTGCCTCAGCACCCTGGATATTACCTGCCGAAAGGTCAATTGCCAACTGCCGGTAAAGCATTCCCGACTGCCCTAAAATGTCTGTAACTCCACCTTCCATGATAATTTGCAGCGAGTCGAGATTGTTTTGTATTTCCCTTTGAATCAATTCGAAATTCGCCTTTGATACCTCATAGGCTTGTAATGCACGCTGATGGCGTAATTCATTCTTAATTGTATCAACTAAAGCTGCCAAATGGTTCGCAATTTGGGCAGCCAGCAAAGGATTTTCGTCTCTAACTGTTATTTCAATTGCTCCAAAAGCGGTGCGGCGAAAGGATACATTCTGTTCAAATTCCCTTTGAACCAAGAATTGTGGATACTCGCCAGCAGGGTCGATTCGGTAGTGCTCCATCAGGTTGTAATAGTCGACAATGCGATCGCGAACAACCGACGAGCCCAGAACCTGCATAAACCTTTCAGCTGCAACCACATCACCGAGCTGCAAAAAGTCATCACGGGCAATTCCAGGTCCTGCAAGCACTGTTCGCGAAAGGCTGGTTGTTGTTGCAGGGAACAGGGTAAGGGTAGCATCAAATTTTGGGGTAATAAAAACTGGCCCGCTAAAAATTGCAGCTGCCGCCGCAGCTACAAAACATATTATTGCCAAGTGCTTCCACCAGCGAAAAACGAACATCAGGATGCCCGAAACATCAAAATCCTTTTGATTCTGTTCCATTCGATTCTATTTATTAAAGTCAAAGGTAACTAATTTTGTTGATTGCAGCCTTACATAAACTTTGATTAATGAATCGTTTCAACTTCTTTGGAAAAAAAGATTTTTAAAAACTGCCCGATTGGGAAAAACCGGATAAGTATCGCAACCAGTAAACTACCAAATGCCATCAGTACAATGCTTACAAACCATGGTAAAGGCAACAAACGGCTTAATAAACCCATCATCACGACACCTATTAGTAGCAATAAAAATCTGAACAAGTAACCCTTGGAGATTTTCAGCCGAAAAACTTTTACCACAACCAATGCCTGAACCAGAGCCACCACAGAGTGGGTAGCCAGGCTGGCATAGGCAGCACCCTCCACTTTCAGGTTTGGAATGAGTATCAGGTTGAGGCCAAAATTTACAACCAATCCGCCCAGAGCAATGATATTCAAGGTTCTGAGACTACCATTTGCCGTAAGAACTGTTCCAAAAATGTAACTTGCAGATGCTCCTATGAGGCAAAGCATCAACAAGGCCAAAGCCCTCCCCGATTCTTGTACACGGACACTAAACTGTGCAATGGTTTCGCCCGGGTAGGCAGGGTACAGTAAGGTCATGATTTCGGATGAATAAAAAAATGAACCAATTGCAAGTATCATTGCGGGAGTGATTACCAGTATAAACGACATCCCAATGAGTTCATCAACCTTTTGGTTCAGTTTGAGCATACGCGAAAAAATCGGAAGCAGCAATACGGCAAACAAGAAAGAAAACTGCACTGCCGCATCGAAAATCCGGAAAGCAGAAGCATAAATACCGCTAAATCGGGCACCATCCTCAAGCATTCTTTCTAACATTACGCCGTCGATCCTTGTGTAAAGTGTCATAAGCAACACCAATAGAGCATAAGGCAGGCTCTGCCGGATTATTGCAAACATGAAAGGCGGGTTCCAGGAAAATTTCAAACTACGGATCCCGGATTTTTGATAGACCAGATTAAAAGTTACCAGGAAAGTAATTAGGTAAGAAACCGTCTGGGCAAAAACGAAATGCCGGATTTTGAACTCAGCAACCACGTTGCCCCATAAAAGAACTCCTACGAGGATAATCATCAGGCTTCGGTCCAAAATGGATATGAGCCCATCGGTCTTAAAAAGTTGCAATCCGGTAAGATTTGACCTGAAGTACAGGATCATACTCATTAAGAACTGGTTGAATGCCAGTACCAGCAGAAGAAGGAATTGTTCAGGACTGTAATCGATAACAAAGGCACCACCAATGGTGAAGGCCAGATAAAATCCAAATAGTAAAAGCTTTATGACGAAGATATTGGGCAAGTGTTTGCCCAACAATTGGTGATTTTGGGAAATGTTCCGATTATTGAAATTCGTAATTCCCAGATCGAGCAGGATGTGAAATAAGAAGGAAAAATTCAGCAGGGCAAAATAAAATCCATAATCGCTGGCTCCTACTGTATTCTGCACACTCCGGTCAATACCCAACAACCAGAATGGTTTTATCAGCAGGTTCAGTACGAGCAGGAGTACAAGATTTTTAATAAATTTTTGCTGCATAAATTGAAAACCTCTTGAAAAACCCCATGTAAAATTGAAGGCCGCCTGTATTCATCCCCAAATGGTGTATTATTAAGCCAGGATGAATTGGGAAGTGTGTTTTTTAGCTAAACTGTGAACTGAAAACTGTTGAGGATTCGAGCAGCAAAAATACAACTTTTACCCTGATGCACCCACCTGCTATTTAGCCTTGTATAATGGCGCAAATTGGTACACTTATTGGACACTGAAACCACCCTAAACCTAATTATGTTAATTTTGCCCTGCATACATCAAGTTCGCGGGCAATATACCCAGCATAAATAATTTTATTGAATACCGATAAACCAATGGATTTTAAAGCAGGCGATAAGGTTCAATTTTTGAACGAAAAAGGCGGGGGTGTTGTTAGCCGGGTAATCGATGATAAGATTGTGTACGTGGCCATTGAGGAAGGTTTTGAAATTCCCTACGCTGTGACCGAACTTTTGAAAATTGGCACCATTGGGCAAAGTAAAGGCGAATCGAAAGTAGAATTGATTGAAGAAGGTATTCCCGTAGTTACAGCTATATACGATGTTAAAGGCGATAAGGAGCGTACACCTGAAGGAGCATTTTTGGCAATGGTTCCGACAAACCAGGAAAAACCACTCGAAGGGGAACTCGACATTTTTCTGCTCAACAACAGCCCGTTTGAAATGCTTTTCGGGTTATATCAGAATCAATCAGGAACTTTCGTCGGATCGGAGTACGGCTTTGTTCCTTCCTTGTCGAAGTTGTTTTTAAGCCAGATTAATCGGGCACAAATAACAGACTGGGTAAACGGGTTGGCACAAATCATGTTTTTTAAACCCGGTAAAGCAAAACCATTAAAACCGATTTCGGTCGAAATAAAATTCAAACCTGTGGCTCTTTATAAAGAAAGCAGTTTTTCCTTTGAAAGGATACTGCGAACCAAGGCATTTATGGTAACTTTAAGCCTTACCAAAAACCTCGAAGAGAAAGTGAAGGAGCCAGAGTTAACCGGAACAAACATTAAGCTCTTGAATGAGAAGTTGAACCAGGGAACGGGCCCGGCAATCAATCAGCCAACCAAAAGCAGTTTTTTAGACAAACATAAAGTAGATGACCGAATTGCCGAAATCGACCTTCACATCAACGAATTAACCGAAAATGCTTCAGGACTTTCAAATGCCGATATGCTTCGGTTACAAATGGAATATTTCCATAAATGCATGGAACAGGCATGGGTGGATAAAATGGTAAAAGTTATATTTATTCATGGAGTTGGTAATGGCACGCTTAAAAATGAAATAACACGCGCGCTTTCAAAAACACAAGGAATAGATGTTTACGATGCGCCTTATGCCCGATATGGAATGGGAGCCACTGAAGTGTTCTTTTACCGAAACCAGTAACTTTGCCTTAACCCTTAAATCAAAATAAAATAGTCCGGTCAGTAATTTAATGCATCAATATTGATTTAATTGTAAGCCGGCATTTGATAAAAAGATTTCTATTATTGGTTCTTTGACATTTGGATACAGAAAAAGCGGGTTGTCCTGTCGCTTTTGGAGAAACACCAAAGGAGGAAAGTCCGGGCAACGTAGAGCAGCATACTTCCTAACGGGAAGCCGGCCCGGCTAAACCGGGCTGAGAGAGAGTGCCACAGAAAACAACCGCCGGCAAGTCCTTGTGGCTGCCGGTAAGGGTGAAAACGTGAGGTAAGAGCTCACGACCGCTTCAGGCAACTGCTGCGGGGGGTAAACCTTATGCGTTGAAAGGCCAAATATACCGGGGATTGAGGGTTGCTCGCCCGATCCCGGAGGGTGGGCCGTTAGAGTTCTTGCGCGAGCAAAAACCAAGATAAATGGCAGGAACCCCATTTTTTGGGGATACAGAACCCGGCTTACAGACCTGCTTTTTCTTATCCTTTTACGATTTTAAACAAGTACTTTAAAACTTGAATAATTCCATGACTAAGAAGGTATTCATTTTTCTCATTTGCCTTTCGGGCATGTTCTCAATGAACAGCCAGGCACAAAAAACCATCATTCACGACCAGCCGGATGCAAATTACCGCCTGGCGGTTGATTTGTTCGAAAGACAACAATATGGAGCTGCACGCCAACTGTTTGAAGAGGTTATAAGTCAAATTGACGATCCCAACAATCAAACCCGGGTAAGCGCTCTGTTTTATTTAGGCGTGAGTGCGGCCAACCTGTTTAATCCCGATGCCGAAGGATTGTTGATAACGTTTGTCAACCAGCAACCGGAGCATCCTCAACAAAACATGGCCAGATTCCAATTGGGTAATGTAACCTACCGCGACAACAGGTTCAGAGATGCCGCCAGGTGGTTCTCCATGGTACGGGTTGACCAGTTGAGTCAGGACCTGCATGACGAATATAATTTCAAATATGGCTACAGCCTCTTTATGACCAACCAGAATGCACTGGCCAGGCAATTGCTTTTAAAAATCAGAAATCCTGATTCGCATTATTTTCCTCCGGCAACTTACTATCTTGGTCATATAGCCTATTTGGAAAGAAGTTTGACGGCAGCCCTTGAATCGCTCCGAAAACTTGAAAATGACCCCACCTTTGGAGCAGTAGTACCTTATTACATTACCCATATTTACTATCTGCAACAGGATTACGACCGCCTGATTAGCTTTGCAGTTCCCCTGCTCGAAAATGCCACTCCACGCAGGGCACCCGAAATAGCCAAAATGATTGGCGATGCCTGGTACAGAAAGGGCGACTTTGCCAGAGCGATTCCCTTCCTGGAAAATTTTGCAAGACAAGCCCCACAGCGTGTCAGCAGAGAAGACATTTATCAGCTTGGTTTTGCCTATTTCAGTACAGGTAGGTTTCAGGAAGCCATCAGGCAGTTTGAACAAGTAGTTGACGGAAGGGATGCCCTTGCACAAAACGCACACTACCATCTTGCAGGAGCCTATTTGCAAACCGACCAGAAACGGTTTGCCCGCAATGCATTTCTGGCAGCATTACAAAACAACCACAATCCTGAAATAACTCAGAATGCCCTGTTCAACTACGCTAAATTGTCGTACGAATTAGATCTGGATCCTTTCAACCAGGCTATAGAGTTTTTTCAACGGTACATTACTGAATATCCCAACTCTGCGCGTATTCCGGAAGCCTATGGCTACCTTGTGGATATCTTCCTATCTACCCGAAACTACCGCGATGCCCTGGCTTCGCTTGAAAAAGTACCTTTAGCCACACCAAGGCTAAGAGCGGCTTTCCAGCGTATAACCTTCAACAGGGCGGTTGAACTCTTCAACAATGGGAATATGGCCCAAGCAATTACCCATTTCGATTTGTCGATGCGGCATCCGGAAAACCGACAACTCAACGCCCTGGCTCTTTACTGGAGAGGACAAGCCTTTTTCAGGCAGGGAAACTTTGACCAATCCATTGCCACCATGGAACGGTTTTTAACCGCACCAGGAGCCGTCGGACTGGATGTTTTCAACCGTGCACATTATACCATTGGTTACAGTTTTTTTAATCAAAACAATTTCCCCAGGGCAATCACCTCCTTCAGAAGGTTTATAGATCAACGTGGCGAAGATACGCAACTGGTTAATGATGCACTTTTGCGATTAGCCGACAGTTATTTTATGACCACCCAGTTTCCCCTGGCTCTGGAAACCTACGACAGGGCAATAAGGCAAAATGCGCTGGATATTGATTACGCCATTTTTCAGAAAGGGATGGTGCAGGGAGCCATGGCAAGGCATAACGATAAAATAACTACCCTCAGGGGTATCATTCAAAATCGCCCTCAATCGCAATATTTCGACGATGCCCTTTACGAAACTGGTAACACCTGGCTGGTACTGGATAACAGCCAACAGGCCTTGGCCAGTTTTAATCAGCTATTCCGGCAACGCCCCAACAGCGCCTTTGAAAAGAGCGCCCTGCTCAAAACTGGCCTGATTCATTTCAATGCGCAGCGCGATAACGAAGCCCTGGAAATGTTTCGTACGGTCGTAACCCGCTACCCTGGATCGCAGGAATCGCAGGAGGCGCTTGGTGTTATGCGAAACATCTACGTAGGCATGGACCGGGTGGATGAGTTCCTTCAGTTCACCCAAGGGTTGGGCTTTGCCAATGTAAGCATCGCCCAGCAAGATTCTCTTACTTTCATGGCTGCCGAAGCACACTATATGAAAGGCGACTGCGAAAATGCCCGAAGAAGCCTTACCGGATATCTCACCCGTTTTCCCCAGGGAATTTTTGCACTGAATGCACATTTTTACTTAGCCGAATGCGATTTCAGGGCTAACAATCTGCAATCAGCATTAAGCGGTTATGCCTTTGTGATAAGCCGCCCCAGGTCGGCTTTCTCAGAAAATGCCCTTTTAAGGTCAGGATTGGTCGAAACCAGACTTGGCAACCATGGTGCAGCTCTGGAGCATTTCAGGCGGCTCGAAGAAATAGCTGACCTGCCAGCAAACAGGCTCGAAGCCCAGATCGGACAAATTCGTGCTTTGTTTCATCTGCAGCGATTCCGCGATTGCCTCAGTATGGCAACAACACTTGCAGTAAACGCCAGAGCCACACAAGAATTACAACAGGAAGCTCACCTTTTGGCTGGCAAATCGGCTATGCAATTGAACCAACCGGTACAGGCACGAAATTCACTACGCAGCGCCATGAACCTGCTCAACAACGAAATGGCCGCAGAAGCTATGTACAATCTGGCATTGATAGAATTTCAAATGAGCAACTTTCAACAAACCGAAAGGATGATATTTGATTTCGTAAACCGTATGTCGGCCTATGATTATTGGCTGGCAAAAACCTTTATCCTGCTTGCTGATACCTATTTGGCAATGGGTAATCTGTTTCAGGCGAGACATACCCTGCAAAGCATTATCGACAACTACCAGGGCCCCGAGTTGAGGGCCATTGCTATTCAGAAGCTCGATGAAATAAATGCTTTGGAACGAAGACAACAGCAACCATGACATCAGAAAATGCCAAAAACGACATCATTACATCAGAGGTAGTCAGAAAAAAATATCCAACACAGCAATTGTAAGAAACATGAATATTAAACCAGCCTTTAAAATCGTATTGTCGGTAGTTTTACTCTACTGGTTCGGGCTACACGATGGTTTATGCCAACGCCCGATTGACGTTGGTGAAGTAAGAGTGGTTGCCCCGTTCAAGCCTGTTGTAGGCGAGGCAAAAAAAATACTGGACAACCCTGCCTTCGATGAAACACCCATTGCAAAACCTGTATTCCAATATTCTGTCCTCCCGCTTATGATGGCCACGACTTTTGAGCTTGAGCCCATCGCCGCAGTCAGGATGAGAGGCGAACCCCTCGACAGGATTTACAATGGACATTTCAGGGCCGGCTTGGGAAATTATACAACACCCTTTGGGGAGTTTTTTTATAATTCATTGAGGTCTAACGATTACGTGATGGGGCTTCGCATCAGACACCATTCATCTTCATCAACCATTCGCGACTATGGCTACAGTGGCTTCAGCGATAATTTGGCACATGTATTCGGAAAGCGATATTTTGGAACCAATACCTTTGAAGGAAGCCTGAGGTACGAGCGAAACGTATTGCATTACTACGGATTCAGGCCGGGTGATTTTGAGGGAGATCCTATCCTTGGACCAATTGTTCAGGGAATAACCCGAGATGATATCAGGCAGCGGTTAAACCGTATTGATGCCACCATGAATTTCAAAAGCCATCATGCCGATTCGTCGAGGTTCATTTATCATGCAGGGTTTGGTTATGGAACAATAAACGACCTGTTTAACGCATCCGAACACGGCCTTCGCTTCAATGGTTCTTTAGGCAGAGAAATATCCTCCCCGCTACAGTTTTTCGACCACCTGTTTTTAAAAGTGGATGCCGGGGTGAACTACTACCTTACCCAACGAAGCATCGATACGAGTAGTACAGCAGTGGTGAGGTTCGCGCCCGGATTTATTGCAAGGGTTGGAAACGATTTGAAGATTCATGCCGGACTGGCCGTCAACGTACAATCCGACACGGCTTCCCATGCCCGGTTCCACCCGTATCTTGGCTTCGATGTTCAATTGCTCGAAAATAACCTGAGTGTGTATGGAAGTATCAAGGGAGGCCTGCAACAGCACTCCTTATCCTCAATTTTTGGTGACAATCCATTCGTGACTTCCTCAGCGCCTCTGGGCTTTATGAACAACCGTTTTGAAATTACCGGCGGCATCAATGGGGCGTTCAATGAAAACTTGTCGGTCAGATTTTCGGTTACCAATGCTACAATAGGCAACTATGCCTTTTTTGTTACCGACACCGCTTCGATGTTTGATAACTCATTTACCCTTGCATTTGACGACATCAGAAGATTGCAGGTTCGCGGCGAATTGTTTGCACAGATCGGCCCGAGGTTTCAGGCAAGATTATCGGCCTGTTTGTCTGATTACTCTTTGAACAATGAGCTGAGGCCATGGCACCTTCCTACGACCGAAGTAACATTTAATGCCCGCTACAATATCCAGGACAAAATAATCATTACGGCCGATATTTTTGGAAGGAACGCAACCTTTGGCCGGACTTTCGATGCCCTGAACAATGTGGTTCCTGTAAAACTTCACGATTTGCACGTGGATGGAAACATTGGCCTGGAATACCGCTATACCAAAATACTTTCGTTCTTTTTGAATTTAAGCAATATAGGAAACCGGCCGCTCGACAGGTGGCTCAATTTCCCTACCCAGCGATTCCATTTCCTGGCAGGCGCCACCTTGTCATTTTAACCTTGCTCGAAAGCATACAGGCTTAACGGCCGTATTATTTTAGACCAACTTTGTATCACCTCCGGAACATCTGATTTTACTGATGTTCCGGATTGTGTTTTTGTTGATAATTTGATGCAAAAAAGTGAAATTTTGATCGGTTATCTGGCCTAAAATCAGTAAATTTGCAAGTTATATTTTTGAAGTAATTTATGGGTGAAGCACTAAAAGTTGTTGAATTAAAAGAGCCTGCATATAATGCCGACAGCATCCAGGTTCTGGAAGGCCTTGAGGCCGTCAGAAAGCGTCCGGCAATGTATATTGGCGATGTCGGTAGCAAAGGATTACACCACCTGGTATATGAAGTGGTCGATAACTCCATTGACGAGGCAATGGCGGGTCACTGCGACCATATTCAAGTCATCATCAATGAAAATGATTCAGTAACCGTTATTGACAACGGGCGCGGTATTCCGACCGATATGCACGAGAAGGAAAAACGCAGCGCCCTCGAAGTGGTCATGACTGTTTTGCACGCCGGTGGAAAATTCGACAAAGACAGTTACAAGGTTTCGGGAGGATTGCATGGTGTTGGCGTGTCGTGCGTCAATGCCTTGTCGAAGCATCTTACAGTAATTGTTCGCCGCAACGGTAAAGTCTTTGCCCAGGAATATCAATTCGGGAAACCCCTTTACGATGTCAAAGTTGTTGGAGAAACTGATCAGACCGGTACCGAAGTTACCTTCCTGCCCGACGATTCGATTCTTCAGGTTACACACTTCACATACGATGTACTGTCGGCCCGACTGCGCGAATTGTCTTTTCTCAACAAGGGCGTAAGGCTAAGCCTCACCGACAAACGGCAGAAAAATGAACCGGATGGTCATGAGTTCGAAACCTTTTATTCCGAAGAAGGGCTGAAAGAATTTGTACAATACATGGACGGTAACCGCGAAAAACTCATCGATGAGCCCATTTGTATGGCAACCGAAAAAGGCGGTATCCCGGTGGAAGTGGCCATGCAATATAACTCATCCTTCACCGAAAATGTGCAGAGCTACGTAAACAACATCAACACCATCGAAGGTGGCACCCACCTGGCAGGGTTCCGTAGGGCACTCACGCGTACCCTGAAAGGCTATGCTGAAAAATCAGGGATGTTGTCGAAATTGAAATTCGAGATCAACGGCGATGATTTCAGAGAAGGCCTTACAGCGGTTATTTCGGTAAAAGTGGCCGAGCCCCAGTTCGAAGGACAAACCAAGACAAAGCTCGGAAACTCGGAGGTAGCAGGGGCTGTTGACCAGGCCGTGAACGAGATGCTTACCTACTACCTCGAAGAACACCCCAAAGAGGCAAAAACCATAGTAAACAAGGTGATTCTTGCCGCCACAGCCCGCCATGCCGCCCGCAAGGCACGCGAGTTGGTTCAGCGCAAGAGCGTACTCACCAATACCGGACTGCCCGGAAAACTTTCAGACTGCTCCGAAAAGAAACCAAGCCAATGCGAGATATTCCTGGTCGAGGGCGACTCGGCTGGTGGAACAGCCAAGCAGGGCCGCGACCGGAGGTTTCAGGCCATCCTCCCCTTACGCGGAAAAATCCTGAACGTGGAAAAAGCCATTCCGCACAAAATATTCGACAACGAAGAAATCAGAACCATTTTTACCGCATTGGGGCTTTCGATAGGTACAGATGAGGACAGCAAAGCCTTGAACATGGACCGGCTCAGGTACCACAAGGTAATCATCATGACCGATGCCGATGTTGACGGCAGCCACATTGCCACCCTGATCCTTACCTTTCTGTTTCGCTATATGCGCGAGCTGATTGAGCTCGGCTATGTATATATTGCCACCCCGCCCCTGTTCCTTGTCCGCAAGGGCAAAGAAGAACGCTACGCCTGGAGCGAAGAACAACGCAAATCCACTGTTGCAGAATTCTCAAAGGAAGGAAAAGAGTCGGGCATTCACATCCAGCGCTACAAAGGTCTTGGAGAAATGAATGCCGAGCAGCTATGGGATACCACCATGAACCCCGAAACCAGGTTGCTCCGCCAGGTCGATATCGAGAATGCGGCAGAAGCCAACCGCACCTTTTCGATGCTTATGGGCGACGAAGTGCCCCCGCGCCGCGAATTTATCGAGCGCAATGCCAAGTACGCCAAGATTGATGTGTGATTTTTTTCATATGCTTAATCCGGTATATCCACACCCGGATTAAGCGCCGAAGCAGGATGCAGTTCAACATGGACACCCCGCCGGGTCGTGCAGACCGCTCAGAGGCCTATTTATTAGGGGGTCGTTGTTATTTTATCAGGTAACCCGTTTTTGTTGTTCGCTTTCTTTTATTGCTTTCTCTAATCGCGATTGCCGGGTTTTTTCCTGCATACCACTCATTATCCAACCCATTATTGATTTTCTGTACGAAGGGGCTTGTTTCATAAAAAAGTCCCACGCTTTTTTGTTTTCTCTGAATTGCACCTCATAGTTTGAATCAAGAAATGCGGTTTCGTTTTCGTAAGAGTAAGTACCGGATTTATTTTCTTTCCTTAAGCTGAATGCTTTTAGTCCGGCAGGCTGCATAAGGCCTGCTTTTGTGAGGTCTTCAACCTTTTTGATGTTAATTGCACTCCAGTTGCTGGAATTCCTGCGTGGTGTAAAACGAATACAATAACTCTCCTTGTCAATGGATCTTCTAACTCCATCTATCCATCCAAAACAAAGCGCCTGGTCAACCGATTGTGACCAGTTCATGGAAGGTTTTCCACTATCCACTTTATAGAAACCAACAATTAGCTCTGTTTCAGTTTCGTGATGTGTTTCCAGCCATTTTCTAAAATCGTCTTGTGTTTTAAAAAAAGTTACTGACATTTTGGTTGCTTAAA
>DATIKH010000115.1:0-5261 GCA_035477775.1 Bacteroidales bacterium
TCAACCGGACTCATCCCAAACTCTTTCTGTGTAAATTCTACCTCGCCCCTGGTTTCGGCAACATGAATATTGAATGGAACCCGGTGCTTATCGGCCAGGTCTTTCCCTTTTTTAATGATACCGGCAGAAGTGGTATATGGCGAATGGGCCGAAACCCCTATGGTAACCAGGGGGTGGTTTGCCCATTTGGCAAAAAGCTTTTCGCTTGTGCGCAAGGCATGTTCGGGCGAAGGGTTGTTGGGTACGGCAAAATCAATGAGGCTTTCGGTAAGCACCGCCCTGATACCAACCTGGTCAACCACCCGGGCCATTTCGTCGGCATAGAAGTACATATCGTTGAAGGTGGTCGTGCCGCCAAGCAGCATTTCGGCAATGGCCAAACGGGTTCCGGTGCGCACATTCTCGGGGTTTACAAACTCGGCTTCGACCGGAAAAATGTGATCAAACAACCACTCCCGCAAGTGAAGATCGTCGGCATAACCCCTGAAAATAGTCATGGGCGAGTGTGTATGGGTGTTGATAAAACCCGGAAGCACCAACTTGCCCTTGGCATCGATCAGGTGCCTTGCTTTAAAGACCTCCATCAGTTCGCCGGTGTGGCCAAGTTCAATGATCTCGCCGTCGTTTACAGCAATGGCGCCGTTTTCGATAATTCTGAAACTATCATCCATTGTAACTACCAGCGCATTAATAATCAGGTAGTCGGCATTTACTCCGAAACTTTTATTTGAACCCGTTGAATTTACTGAAGGTTTTACCATATAGCTTGTGTATTATTTGTCGATTGCATGAAAACACCCACATTCGGTCCGGAAAAGTTTATTTAATCAGACAATAAAAAGTACCAGGCGCTCCGGATCAAATGGGAAAAATTTTACAAATTTAGTGGTTTTCGACATACAGAACTTTTTGCTATTTTAGCCGATGCAAAAAACTCAAATTGATGATTGAAAAAATAAAAGAAACCGCAGCGTATCTGGCCGGGAAGACCAATTTTGTACCCGAGGTGGGAATCATTTTAGGATCAGGTCTGGGTGGCCTGGTAAAGGCCATTAATGTAAAACACAAGTTTGAATACGGCGAAATACCCAATTTCCCCGTTTCGACAGTCGAAGGCCACGACGGCAAGTTGATCTTCGGAATCCTCGGCGGAAAGAACGTGGTGGCCATGCAGGGCCGCTTCCACTATTACGAAGGTTACCCGCTGCAAGAGGTAACTTTTCCCGTAAGGGTTATGAAGCTGATGGGCGTAAAAACAGTGTTTCTGTCAAATGCCGCCGGAGGCCTGAACCCCTCGTTCGAAGTGGGTGACCTGATGATCATCCGCGACCACATCAACTTTTTCCCCGACAACCCGTTGCGCGGAAAGAACCTGGAAGAGTTGGGCACCCGGTTCCCCGAAATGAGCAAGACGTATAATACCCGGCTAATTAGCCGTGCCAAAGAAATAGCCCGCGAACATAAGATCAAGTTCCAGACGGGTATTTATATCGGGAGCCCCGGCCCAACCCTCGAAACTCCCGCCGAGTACAACATGTTCAGGATACTGGGCGCCGATGCCACAGGAATGTCAACCGTACCGGAAGTCATTGTGGCACGCCATGCAGGTATGGAATGCTTTGGTATTTCGGTGATAACCAACCTCGCCAAACCGGCCGATACCGACAAACCCACCACGCACGAAGAGGTGCAAAACGTGGCGCAGGTTGCCGAACGAAACATGACGCTGATCTTTACCGACCTGATAAAAAGCCTTTAACAGGCTGAAAGGCACATCCCTTTTAAGCAGGCCGCCGGTTTGAAAACAAGCATGGTAGATATGAGGGTCTTTATTGGCAGATAATGAGAGGCTATTTTACCGCAATGAACGCAAGGAAAAATCGCAACGTGCGCTATGAAAAAAATTAGCGAACTTTGAGAAATACTTTGCGCCCCTTGCGGTTAAACTCTAATGTAGCTGCTGCTTTTTTTATTCTGTAGGGGCTTTATTGCTCGTAATGAGCGACTAAAAACTAAATTTCAATACAGGAGTTAAAGTAAGAGATGTAAACCCATACAGGGTCAGAAATCCTTTGGTTCTAATGCCTATTTGGAAATAATAATTCACCGGGAAATAATAAGCCATGGAAGCAGAAAGCGCCAATTGGTCGAGCCTTTGTTGCCAACTGCTCAAAGTAACTATAGTAGGGCCATCGTACCCTCCCCTTACATCCATCCAATTAGTACGTTCAATAAAATAGCTCAATCCTACGCCAAAATGAAGCCTGGGAACAACCTCCTGCCCGAATTCAACACCAAAATGCTGGTAAGTAAATTCATTTTTATAACCTTCAAAGGATAAAATTACGGTATTCGACAAAGAGGGTCTGGCAATATTCAAATCAGCTCTACTGTTTTGATGTGAAAACGTCAGACCGATGTATCGGTTATCATTTAACCGGAAAAGAAAATCGGCCTCAAATACCCGCATGATTTTTGGGGAATTTCCCAGCCCGGTCGTACTTATACCATTAGTAACCCCGGGGATGTATGGTAAATCTGCAGACCAAAAGAAACCTGGAAAACGGTTGTATCCTAATCCGGCGGCAACAGAAAAACTGAACCGGTGGGCTATGCTATCCTGCGAATATCCAACAAGGGGACTTATGAGCGCAAATGATAACAAAAACGACATTTTTGCAGAATACGGAATAAATCTATTGATGAATTGTATCATGGCAAAGGGTATTGGTTTTTGATTTTTGTTATTGAGAAATGCGTATCATCAAATTATCAGAAGGCCCTTCCAAAAGTAATGCTGGCATTCCAATGTTCCGGTAGTACCGGCATATCTGCCGGAGACAACGCCCCATTTTCAGGCCATCTGAAGAAATAGCCGGTTAGGTGAATTCCAAGTGAAAACCTGTTACCCAGGTTCCGCTTCAACATTAAGCCGGGCATGCTAAACCATCCACTGTTGCGCCTTTGGTGAAATGCCGCTATGTAATCAAATGGATATGACGGTCTCATACTAGTGAGAAAGTGGCTTGCTGACTCAGACACATAATAGCCCATGGCAAAATTAAAGGTAAAGTACCATCGAGGATTATTGATAAAGGCGAAATGCAACCGGGCGCCGAACGAATGAAGGAAAATCTCCTTCCACTCTGAAAACTTATTCATCCTTATATTATCTCGTATATACAGGTCGAGTTTTACTTTATCGTCGAAAAAATCGGGAAAATCATTGTTTTGCGCATACAGGTAAAATGGTTCTATTGCAAAACTTCTCAAAAACCTGTATTGAAATCCCAATGATAATGAAAATGTTCTTTTCCAGCTAAATGCATCTACAAATGTTGGTATTCCCGCAGAAATGGAAAAATGGCTTCTTTCGGGTTTTGTTGTTGACTGGTTTTCCGGTACATCCTGTGCTACAGCAAGCAGAGTCAATCCGCTTAATAGAAGTGTTAATAGTAGTTTCATGCGCGAAAAGTTTAAGATTATGAATAAAATCGGATGGCCGGATTATTGGAAGCCATGTATCTCATAGCCGGTAATTGAAAGCAAAATTTATGGAATTAAAACCTGACCCTCTGTTATAACTAAAAAACTTGCCCAAAAACCCGATTTTTATCCTTTCGGTCAATCGAACCAAGCCAGAAATATCAACATTATATCCAAAATCATACGAACTATTGTAGGCCTTTGTTAATCTTTCCCTTGAATTTCCATCAGGATCAGAAGTAATAAAAATGCCTGTGGTTATAATCTCGGAGCGATAGCGCCAATTACCGCCAACACTCAACGCCAGGCTGAAAAAATTGGTTTTAACCGGTGTAATGACCAGATTTAAATTGTTTGCCAAATTGAAAACATTATATAGGCGCCAGGTTGCGGCCCTATCCGTTTCTGCCGCATTTGCAATTTGCATCCCTATTTTCAGGTCAAGGGGGCCCAGAACCGGAAACTGCAAACTTTTGAAGTAATTAATCCCGGGGAAGTCGCCATCGCCGAAAAATAAATAACCCACCCCAGTGGTTATGTGAGCTTCCTGGGCTTCTAATTTTGGGGAAAATAAAAACAAACTGATAACGATGATGATTGCTTTCATGTGTTTTTCTTTTAAATTAAACTCATTTTAAACCGGCCTTGGCGCTCCCTGCCAGAATACATGTACGCCGTGCAGGCCAATGCCCGTTTCGGTATTATACACAAAACCGGCAATGTTTCTCCCATTTGCGGTGGCGGTAAAAGAAATTGCACAAAGAATGATAACAAAAAGAAGTGGTTTCATCGGGATTGTTATAAGAAAGACTTATTCAACCTGAGGTTCCTGCCGAGCCCGTCGTTCAGCTCTTTGTTTAGCTATTCTTGATGCAATCCAATCGGGTAGCGGTATGGAGTTAAATTGCTCCCAATGGAAATCGCCGACGAAATCACTTTCTTTTCTTTCCTCAATTGTTATTTCCGCAAACCATAACCTTAGTATCCCTATAAGTTCATAATCTAATTTTTCCTGATCAATTAAGGCATTGTACAATGTTGTTCTGTAACTAAAACTTGGACTATCCGGTCGTAACCTGTGATGACTCACATTTCTCAAATACCACTTGCCGTTTGATTCTATAAAATTAATATTCCGAATTTCAGTACCTCCCCTCCTATGTAATACTTTTCTAGCAATTGCATAACTATCCGTATCAACATACAACCTGCCGCTTGGGTGTATAACTTGTATATCGGTTGCAAAATCAATTACGTACACCTGACGATCACCAATACTCTCCAAACCTACAAGTTGAAAATTAAAGTCCCTGGAACCCCTACTGTGCAAAAAGCAGTTTCGGGTAATGGCATGAACCGGATTATCTTCTTCAATGTTAACCAAACCACCAAGGTTAAATACCTCTAGCATTTCTCTTCCTTTATCCGAAAAAACTCTGATTCTAGGGTTAGGTATTGAAATTTTGCTGCCAAACCACATAAAAGCCACCCTATGCTCAATTTTTCCTGTATTTTCGAGCATAATGTGGATAACACTGTCTGCTGAAAAAAACACCTCCCTGTAAAAATACCTGTAATAGACCGGATAGGTGGGATGGTTTTCTTCCAATCTGGCGATTACCCGGCTCATAATAATTCTTGCATCCTCTATCGGTTTTACCGTTACCCCGGCAAGCTCGTATGGTATTACGGATAAGCCAATGGTAAGCTCGTTCTCATTTATGATATTTAGTCTTAAGGTTTGGTGGCCTAAATGAGAAATTATTAAAATGGTG
>DATIKH010000116.1:0-5735 GCA_035477775.1 Bacteroidales bacterium
TAACTATAAATAAGAAATTTAATAAAATCGGATTTATACCTTCTACGACCGTATCCTTCAACTATAGCATCTTTAATTGTCTGAGTTGAGCGCCTGATTTGTCCCCCAACTTCGTAACGGTCAGGATGGGGTAGCTTTAAAGATTTTTCCCTGATTTTAATTGCAAGGTCAAATGCCATCTGATAGATTTCAAGATCCTTGTATGATTTTGGCTTTGAATCCATACAACTTGGTTTTGCTATTGATTCATCTTCAAATTTTATTAAAGATAGAAAAAACTTTTAACCGCGCAGCAGACAACGCAAGGCAGACAACGTGCAACTGACAACGCAAGGCAGACAACGTGCAACTGACAACGTGAAACTGACAACGCTCAGCAGACAACCTTACAACCGACAACACCGTACTCCCTACTCCTGATAATAAACACGCTTGACTCTTTGCGAAACCGAAGTGAGTACTTCATAGGGGATGGTTTGCAAAGCATTGGCCATTAAAGTGATTGGCAACTCTTTTCCGAAAATAATCACCTCGTCGCCCTCGCGGGCACCCAGGCCTGTAACATCAGCAGCACACATATCCATGCTGATAACTCCCACAATGGGCGCTTTCTGTCCATTCACCAAAAGGTGCCCCACTCCGTTGCTTAGCCGACGGTTCAGCCCGTCGGCATATCCGACCGGTACAATGGCTATTTCGGTATCTCTGGCTGCGAGAGCAGCCCGGTTGTAGCCAATGCTTTCACCGGCAGGAATATGTTTTACCTGTGAAACCACCGATCGGAACGTGCTTACATTTTGAAGCAAATCCCTGAGGGATTCATCAGGTGTAATGCCATACAACCCGATCCCCAGCCTGACCATATCGAACCGGGCATCGGGGAAACGACTTATGGCAGCCGAGTTGCTGATGTGGCAGAAAAACGGATACGAGAGGTTTTGGCGGAGCGATTGGGCCATCTGCGAGAACTTAGCCATTTGCTGACGTGAAAAATCATCGTGCAAGGCATCGTCGCTGGCCGCAAAATGTGAGAAAACCGAAACGACCCTGATGTGTGGATTTTTTTGAAGGATGGCGACCAACTCCCCAATCTCGTTTGGCATAATACCCAGGCGGTGCATCCCTGTGTCGAACTCAATATGCACAGGAAAAGGGTTTTGTAAATCAATGCCGGCCATTACTGTAGCTTCCGCGGCCAATCTGGTAAGTAGTTGCAGGCTGTGTACTTCGGGTTCGAGACGGTACTTGAGTAGTGCATCGAAGTGGTGCAAGCCGGGGTTCATCACCACAATGGGAAGGTGTATACCGCCCTGCCGGAGTTCTTTGCCCTCGTCGGGGTAAGCAACTGCCAGGTAATCGACCTGATGGTACTGCAAAACGCCCGCCACTTCCACACTGCCGCTTCCGTACGAGAAAGCCTTGACCATGGCCATTATCCCTACTCCGGGCTGGAGAAACGACCTGTAAACATTCAGGTTGTGTACCAGCGCGTCGAGATTTACTTCAAGAATGGTTTCATGGTCCTTTTGCTGCAGCAGGTTGCTTATTTTTTCAAAACCAAAAACCCGCGCTCCTTTGAGCAGGATAGCCTCCTGTCTGAAGTCCAGCAACGCAAATTGATTTAAAAACTCAGAGGTAGAAGCATAAAAACTAGCGCTCTGGCCGAAGAGGTGGCGGTGTGCCGAAATGTCGGGGCCAATCCCGATTAAACGCCCTATGTCTTTACCCTGTAGAAGCCCTGCCACATCCTCGTAAAGCTTAGCCGATGGAATACCGGTCTGGAGGATATCCGAAAGGATCAGGGTTTTTCGGTTGTATCGCGTTTGACTGCTGAGCTGGTCGAGGGCAACTGAAAGGGAGTTCAGGTCGTTGTTGTAGCTGTCGTTAATAATCAGGCACTGGTTAATGCCTTCCTTCATTTCCATACGCATGGAAACCGGTTGCAGCATAGCCATTTTTTCCTTGATCCATCCATTCGAAAAACCCAGATGACACAAGAGGGCCATACAGTGCATGGCATTTTCGAATGAGGCAGGGTCGCAAAAAGGTATTTCAAAATCGAAGGACTGGCTTTGGGTTTGTATCCAGATGCGGGTGCGATTGCCAGCTATATCCTTTCGCTTCACCCAAATATCTGCCCCGGGCTGCTCCGACCAGGAAAAAAGCTGCACCTGATCATTGTTTTTTTTCCACTGGCCGATGGTGTTTTCCAGAAGGGTATGGTCGCGGCAATAGATCAGCGTTTTGGCGCAGCGAACCACCTTCAGTTTCTCTTGTATTTTAGCGGACCTTGATGAAAAACCCTCGTCGTGAGCCTGGCCAATATTGGTAAAGATCACCGTGTCGGGCATCAGTACCTCTGCCAGCTTTTCCATTTCGCCGGGCTGTGAAATACCTGCTTCAAAAATGGCTAATTCGTGTCCTTTTTCCATTTGCCATACCGACAAGGGCACACCCAATTGTGAATTGAAGCTGCGCGGACTGCGAACTATTGAGCAATTTTCCGAAAGGATCTGAAACACCCACTCTTTTACTATGGTTTTGCCATTGCTGCCGGTAATGGCCACCACAGGAATTTGGAATGAAGCACGGTGTTCCGCCGCCAGCTTCTGCAGCGCCACCAGAGTATCGTTTACCAGGATAAAAGAAGCTTCTTCCAGCAGCCGCGGGTTACCGGAAGGCAATTGTGAAACCATGAAGCAGCGCACCCCCCGTTCGAAAAGGTGGTTGATAAATTTATGTCCATCATTTTTTGATGTAACCAGGGCAACGAAAAGTGTAGTAGCAGGGGCAAGGAGCCTGCGGCTGTCGGTAAGCAGGTGCCTGATATGTACATCTTCCCCTGGAGCCCCGTGAAGGCTTCCTCCGGTCATCCGGCAAATGGCTCGCAAGGGATAGGCTGGCATAAAATTCTGGTATCTCTATTCGTTATTTTCGGGCAAATCTTTTAAAATGTTGCGGTCGCTGTCAGTATCCACATCCAGGGCTGAGGCGGAAAGCGGATTGGCCGTGATTTCCTGATGCAGCTTACGGTTCTTTACGATGTCGATAGCCAGAAAAATGGCTTCGCGCAGCGATTCGGGCGAGGCGTCATTCTTGCCTGCCAGGTCATAAGCGGTTCCATGAGCAGGGCTGGTTCTAACTACCGGGAGGCCGGCAGTGTAGTTTACGCCTCCCCTGAAGGCTATGGCCTTGAAAGGAATTAATCCCTGGTCGTGGTACATGGCCAACACCCCGTCGAACTTAGAGTACATCGCAGTGCCAAAGAATCCGTCGGCAGGATAGGGCCCGAATGCAAGGATGCCTTCATCGAAAAGCTGCCGGATGGCAGGTATCAGTGATTCCTGCTCCTCTGAGCCCAACACTCCCTGATCACCTGCATGGGGGTTTATGCCCAGCACCGCAATGCGTGGACGCCGGATGCCAAAATCGCGCAATAGCGACTGGTTCATCAGACGAACCTTGCGATTTACCAAATCACGGGTAACCAACTGGGGAACGCGGGCCAATGGAACATGACCTGTTACAACCCCGATACGCAGGCCGGAGCCAACCATCAGCATGAGACTTTCGTCGGCTCCAAATTTCCGGGTAAGGTACTCGGTATGGCCCGGAAACTGAAAATCTTTACTCTGAATGTTTTGCTTATTGATAGGGGCAGTTACCAGGGCATCAATTAGTCCTTTCTTGAGATCAGCCGTGGCAGTCTCAAGGGCAAGATACGCCATTTCGCCGGCTACAGCGGTGCTGAGACCTAGGTCAATCTTGATTTCCTGTGAGCAGATATTCACCAGGTTGGCCTTCAAAGGCTGCGCATACTCTGCCGATTTTACAATGTGAAAATTGAATTCGTTGATATCAAGCGCCTTTTTGTGGTACGAAGCCACTTTGGACGAACCGTAAACAACGGGTGTTAAAAACTCAAGCAAGCGCGTATCCGATAGGGCTTTCATGATTACCTCATAGCCGATGCCATTTACATCGCCGTGGGTAATGCCTATTCGCAGGGGCTTTCGTGAACTGCACTGTTCCATTTATTATGTCATTTTCAGATTGGTTTCAAAGGTACCCTAAAACAAAACATGAACATTAAGATTCGGCACAAAAACCACAATGGCATGGACAATGGCTTTGATTTTCGTGCAAATGGAGAGGCTGGATGAATTAAACTGAATTTTAACACAAAAAAATTATCAACAACTAGAAAATTAGTTGATAAACTAAAAAATTAGTTATCTTTGGTATGAAATTTGAGCCACATTGGAGGTGAAAAATGCAGCAGGTAAACTTGCCGACACACAGAATTAAAGTCTGGCGAAAGCCCTGCAAACCAAAAAAAATAACAACTGATGAAAGAACTTACGAAGGCAGAAGAGCAGGTAATGCACATTTTATGGGATATTAAGAAAGGCTTTGTGAAGGACATAAGGGATCGTCTCCCTGACCCCAAGCCGGCCGTTACCACCGTTTCGACCATTGTGCGCATACTGGAGCAGAAAGAATTTGTCGGGCATAAGGCTTTTGGAAAAACCCATGAATACTACCCGCTGGTTGAGAAGAAATTCTATACACGGGTTATGATGAAGGGCATTTTAAGCAAATACTTCAGCAACTCATACAGGCAATTGGTTTCTTTCTTTTCGCAGGAAAAAGGTTTGACAGTAACTGAGCTGGAAGAACTGAAGCGGATTATAGACGAGGAGATCAGGAAGCAGAAAATATGAGGGGATTAGTCATTGGACATTAGACATTGGACATTAGACATTGGACATTAGACATTGGTCATTGACACGCATAATGCAATAGGGTTAGGAGGGGGCTGTGTTTTTGTCATTTGCTCCCCAGGTGTTTCAAAACATCGTAGCCGGAAATGCTGAATAGCCCCAGGCTTTAACCTGGGGGAAAAGGATTCAGCTCAAAATCGGGGCTTTAGCCCTGCTCGCAATTGGTGTTGGGATTTGATTTCCCCCATCAGAAGGCCTTCTCGCCCCAGGCGAAAGTGGCAGGAGAAGGTTGGGGATTAACAGATGAACAGTTGAAATATTACGAATGAAATTTTAAAAATCATTTACCATGAGCGCATTGTTTGAATACCTTTTTTGGACTTCGGGATATTTTCTGGCGTTAGGGTTTTTGTATCATTTCCTGATAAAACCGAAATGCAATCCCGGGTTTGGCCGCCTGTTTATTTTGGGTGGATTGCTGGTATCGCTATTGTTGGGATTGGGACTTTTTCCGGGCCCCATGTCAATAAGTGAACAGGGGGCTGGTTTGATAATTCTTCCCGAGGTGGTAATATATGCATCAGGAAATATTGAAGAATCGAGGCTTCTGATTCAGGATTTCCTTTTTACCTCAGAAGGATTGGTATATCTTTCCCTGATAGTAAGCATGCTGATTTTTCTGCGGTTTGCTTTCAGTTTGGTTTACATTGCATCCAGGTGGCGCGTGCTGAAAGGCAGGATAATAAACGGATTGCTGGTTATCCCCACCAAAACAGATCGCTCGCCTTTCAGTTTTTTCCGCCTTGTTTTTGTTCCGGAGCGCCTTCTCACCGACCCTGCCCTCGATAAGATTTTACTGCACGAAAGTGCCCATGTTCGGATGCTTCACTCCGTCGACCTGGTTTTCGTTGAGGTGTTGAGTGTCTTTTTCTGGTTTCATCCGGCGATTTGGTACTTGCGCCGCGAAATAAAGCAACAGCACGAATTCGAGGCCGATCGCTATGTTCTGGG
>DATIKH010000117.1:0-12086 GCA_035477775.1 Bacteroidales bacterium
CATGGCTTGCCCGAACTTAATCTGGGATCTGATTTTTATACAACCAACCCTGGTTCTGTTGTGTTAGATGCCGGTGTTGGCAGGACCCATTACTTGTGGCAGGACGGCTCCGGCGGGCAAACCTTCAGCGTTTCAAATCCTGCTACAGCATGGTACTGGGTTACCGTAACCGATCACAACAACTGTCAATCGACAGACAGCATAAGGATAAAAACGTATGATTTAGGGTTAATAAATGTTTTAGACCCCCAGAGCGGGTGCCAGAATCCGGATGGCGAAAGGGTTAGATTGCAACTTTCGAATCTGGGCCATGATACTTTTCCTGCTGGTTTACAAATCCCGATGACCTTGTATTTTGAAGGCCTGAAAATAGAGGATATGGTATGGGAATTGAATGCCCCGTTACTTCCATCAAGCCACACGGAGGTTCAATTCAATTCAATAGTAAACATTGGCCCTTTAGGAAACTATGCATTTTCTGTTACGCATGGTCTCACAGATGCCAGAGCATCTAATGACAGTATTCATTGGATCGCGTCATCCCTTGGTCTGCCCCATATAAACCTGGGTGATACCATTTTTACCACACGACCCGACACCTTGGTATTGGATGCAGGTGCAGGATTTCCTTCCTACCTATGGCAAAACGGGCATACCGGTCAAACATTTACTGTAACAAGTCCTTACACCCAAACCTATAAGGTTACAGTAACAGACCTCCAGGGATGTAGCGATTCTGATGACGTACTGGTATTTACCTACGATGCTGCAATTACAGAGATTACTGCTCCCACAACCGAATGCCTTCCACTAGCACCAGTGCCGATTTCATTTGTTTTGGAAAACCTGGGTGTTGACACCTTCCAGGTTGGAAAAGTTTTTGAGATTGCATGGTATATAGATTCGAACAGTATTTCGAGGGAAATTTTTACTTTGAATTCCATGTTGCTGCCGGGAGAAAGCAAAGAACTTTCCTTTGCCCAATTATTCCAGTTCGACAGCGCAGGTACTTATCGGATACATGTGGAAATTCTCAGTCGAGATGCGAGAATGACCAACAACAGTTTTCATTATGATTTTGAATTATTTGAAGTGCCGGTACTTCAAATACCGCCAATAATTATCACTAACAGGCCCGATACCGTAATACTTGATGCCGGTCCAGGCCATCATTCGTACCTGTGGCAAAACGGACACACCGGACGTACTTTGGCCATCACCGATTTTGGGACCTTTTCAGTAACTGTTGGCAATGCTTTCGACTGTTTTACCTCAGGAACAATCCGCGTGGAAGCCGAGTTTCCTGATATGGGAATCTTAGACATCGTGTCGTCCATAGAAGGTTGCCTTGACGATTACGCTATAGTTCCAGTTTCAATTAACCTCATTAATAGTGGTAACATTTCAGTACCAAAAGGGGCGATCATCAACCTACAATACAGTTTAAACGGCACCCCCCAGGCCTCTCAGGAATTGATTCTGCCTGATACACTTCTGCCAGGCGTTGTGATATCATTTACCTTCTCTCAAAATATCTCTTACAACACTGCAAGAGTCGATACCTTAGAAATAAGGTTAGCTTTTGGACCTGATTTATTGCCGGCAAACGATTCTCTGGTTTCGGTGATAAGGATTTTTGCAATTCCTGAACCAAACCTGCCCGATACCATTATTACAGCAAATCCCATAGGATTAATTCTGAATCCAGGCTCAGGCTATCATTCCTATTTGTGGTCCGGCGGATCAACGGGTTCAACTTTCACCATTATTTCACCATTTTCGCAATGGTACAAGGTTAATGTTACCAATGACCTTGGATGTTCAACTCAGGATTCAGTGTTCGTACTTACCTGGGATGTTGCAGCTTCTTCTTTGATAAATCCCAGAAGCAACTGCATTCTCAGTAATTCAGAACCTGTAACATTTGTGTTTCAGAACAGGGGTCCGGATATTCTGAAAGCTGGTCATCGTATTAATGCGGGATTCAGTATAAATGGTGCTGCCATCAACAGGCAGACATTTTCCCTTGCAACTAATCTTGCCCCTATGCAGGTGAGAATATTTACTTTCAGCCAAACTGCAAATTTATCTGTAACCGGAACCTATCAGGTGCGTATAATAATTGAAGACCCTGACGTTGTTATGGATAACAATACTATTGTTGCAGATATTCTGGTTCCCGGAGCTCCCATTGTGAATCTTGGTAGGGATATATATACGCTTCGTCCCGACACGGTTGTACTTAATGCGGGTTCAGGTTTTGCAAGCTACCGATGGAGAGATGGCTCAACCGGGCAAAGGTTCAATGTACAGAATTATGGATGGTACTATGTATTTGTTACCGACACTTATGGATGTATTGCCAGCGACACCATTTCTGTGAACCCTGGAACCAGCGTCTTTCCGGTTGAGGACATCGAAAGGCAACTTCGGGTATTCCCAAATCCTTCCATTGACGTTGTTACGGTGCAGTTCAACAATCAATCAATGGAATGGAATCGACTGGAGCTAATAAATCAAACCGGCTCGATAGTATTAAGCCGCGAAATTGAAGTCCCGGGGATTGTTCAGGAAAAATTAAATGTCGGAAACCTGCATCCGGGAGTCTATTATATCAGGATAATGGGATTAAATGCCGTTGTAACCCGAAAACTGATTGTAAAAAGAAGGTAAAAGACATATGAGACATTCAACAGGCAACATTATCGGGCCGGCATTCTTTTCCGTAAGGATTGACATGCTTTTGCTTTTATGCTTGTTGTTTTACTCGTTGAAACCTATTCAGGCGGCAACACCAAACTGCAGTGCCGAAACTCCAATATTTCTGGTTGACTTAAGTTCGAGCCCGGCCGCTTCATTTGCCAACAGCAGTTTTTTTGCTCCTGCAGGACAATGTTGCGGAGCAAGCCCTGGCTCGAATTGCTTCAGCTACACAATAATCCTTCACCCCAGCACCAATGCAGTTATTATTAACCTTTCGCGTCAGGGTGGAACCTGGGGGCAGATCAATTATTACGTGAATTGCCTGAATTACGGTCTGGTTATGGAAGGACAGCCCCTGGTAATTTGCCTCGATGGGCCGGGTCCCCATACCATCACTTTTTGCCGTACTGCAACAACAATAGCTACTTTCAGGGCTACTATTTCGCAAGCATCTTTCACACCTAATGTTACACTGAACCCTTTCCCCGATGTTTGCACTTCGGCAGGTTTGATATACCTTAGTGGTGGGAGTCCTGCTGGCGGAAAGTATTTTGTTAATGGTATAGAGGCCTTTTTTATTGACCCCGCCGTGATAGGCCCCGGAAGGCATGAAATTACTTATGTGCATACCGGGCCGTCGGTAACATGTATTGCAAGCGCCACTCAATATCTTCAAGTCAACCAAAGCCCTTCGGTTAGTTTTCCCAATCTAAATCTTTGTGCGGGATCCGGGCTGGTGCCATTATCGGGTGCAACTCCTGCAGGTGGGACTTATTCCGGACCTTTTGTGAGCAATAATATGTTCGATACCGGATTAAGCGGCATTGGAAACTTTACGGTAACTTACCGCTTCACCACCCCCGAAGGCTGTACTGCAGAAGCTCAAGCAACAGTTAGGGTCAATCCTACCCCTGCGGCTGATGCAGGAGCCGATATGATAATTCCGGGTGGAACTTCAGCCTCTTTAAATGCTTTATCCGTAAACACCACTTTGTTTTCCTATTCCTGGGCACCCGCAGCGTTGGTTGTTAATCCGAACAGCCCCTCAAGCCTAACTGTGCCGTTAACTACTTCGCGAATATTTACTTTAACAGTAACAGACCTTGCCACCGGTTGCCAGAGCACCGACCAGGTGGCAGTGGCCGTGAGCGGTGGACCGCTTGGTATAGCTGCCGTTCAGGCAAGCCCAACTAATATTTGTCAGGGCGAGCCTGTAAATCTTTTCGTTCTGCCATCTGGGGGGTCGGGGTCATATACCTTCCAGTGGTTTAACCACGGCACAGGTGCATTACTGTCAAGTCTTTCATCGTTTACGCACACACCTGCCGCCACGATCACCTACAGGGTGGAGGTTCGCGATGCCACAACGCCGGCAGCCCCGCCAATTGTGGGATTTGTTATGGTTACCGTTGATCCGCTTCCGGTTGTAACCATGACTCCGTTTCCTAATGTTTGCGGAAACCTGACAAATTTCCCTTTAACCGGAGCTACTCCGGCAGGGGGATTCTTTTCGGTACCAGCAAGGAACCTTCATGGAATAACCAGTGTAAACCCGTCAGAATTGGGTGAAGGGTTCCATACCATAACCTATACTGTAGTATCGGGTCGTTGCCGCGCCATTGCATCGCAGTTTTTGCAAGTTTTGTCAAAGCCGGAGGCAATCTTTTACGCACAACAGGATTTTTGCTCCATGCATGAGGTAACCTTTCTCAATCTTTCAAAAAACACAAACCACCACGTTTGGCAGATTGGCACAGAAGCAACCCTTGTAAACCCGGCTCCGCCAATAAGGCATACCTTCCCGATTCCAACTACTACCCGTTGGGTGCCGGTTACCCTTACTGCAACCAATACAGTAACCGGATGTACCGACACCAGAACACAAATGGTGGAAATAATCCCTGTAACGGTAGCATCATTTACCACAACCCAGCCAACCACAGGGTGTGCCCCGCATACCGTAAGTTTCCAGCAACAAGTGTCAGGACCTGTAGCCAACTATTTTTGGAATTTTGGCGACGGAAATTTTTCAACCGAGCCGAACCCAACCCACACTTTTCAGAATTTCACCGGAAGTGACGTAACATACAGGGTTGAATTAACGGTTATGTCGGGTAATTTAATGTGCGTTAGCCGGCATACTATGAATATTACGGTAAGGCCCTTTATCGAAGCAGGTTTCACCATCACCCCGGCAACTGCATGCAGCCCATACCAGGCAGAGATCTTTAACAATTCGCGCGGCCTGAACACCACAACGACATGGGATTTTGGAGATGGGTCGCCAATTTTGGTTTCTAACAATCCTGTAATCAATCATACCTTCGTAAATACAGGTCCAACAGCACGGGTTTTCACCATCAGGCAAACGGTTTCAAATGCAGGGGGTTGTTCTCAGATTTTCGAACGAAACATTACCGTTTATCCTGATTTAAGCTCCCAATTCAGCGCGGATATAACCCAGGGTTGTGCGCCCTTAAATGTTGCTTTTACAAATGAATCACAAGGTTCGGCTACCCAGTTTTACTGGGATTTTGGCGATGGGGCAAATTCAACGGAGACCAATCCCAGCCATGTTTTTCAGAATAAAACGGACCAAACAATAGTTTACAGGGTATCGCTTAGAGCAACAAACACCGACCAATGTCACGAATGGTTCTACATGGATGTTGTAGTTCATCCTGAAATTACAGCAAATTTCGATTTTGCTCCGGGTGTGGTGTGTGCGCCAACCCTGATTTCAATGACAAATACTTCAACCGGAAATGTAAATCAATGGAACTGGTCGATCACCGAAAACAGCATTACAACTCCCATTGGGACCACCCCAAATATTAATTATTTCTTTGATAATTCCGGCCCCAATCCAAGGCAAATTGTCGTTTCGCTTGAGGTTGCAAATATTCAGGGATGCCGAAGCCGCATTGAACAACCCATTGCGGTCAACCCTCAGGTTGTCGCTGACTTTACGGCCAGCGTAATCAGTGGGTGCCAACCATTAGTTGTTCAGTTTACCAATCAATCATCAAACAGTCATATCTGGCGTTGGGAGTTTGGCGATGGTTCCTCTTCTGCTCTGGAAAATCCTCAACATACATTTCGAAACCTTTCAAATACAGATCCTCAGATTTTCAGGGTGAGGCTAATTGCTGTATCGATGTATCAATGTTCCGATACCCTCGAAATGGATATAGAGGTATATCCTGAAGTCAAAGCCCTTTTCAATGTTGAGAATGCCTCAGGTTGCAGCCCATTTACTATCGATATCAATCACTTTTCAAGGGGCGACAGCCTTGTATTTTGGGATTTTGGCGACGGAACATTGTCAACATACAGCGGAGATTCCTTATCGCACACTTATGTAAACAACACCAACGCCCCTGTTCAGTTTACACTGAGGCTGAGGGCGCAAAACCGGTTTGGGTGCGAAAACCTGCTGGAACAAACCATAACAGTTTTCCCTGCTGTGGTTGCTGATTTTGATGCCATAAATGAAGGTTGTCATCCAAAACAAACCGTGTTTGCCAATAATTCGCGGAACGCCCATTTTTTCACATGGCAGTTTGGCGATGGCAGAAGTTCTCTGATAGCTAACCCTGTGCACACGTTCCTGAATTCCAGCCATACGAACTATGTAGATTATACAGTTCACTTACAAGCTTCATCTATTTATGGCTGTGTTGCCGATACCACCAGGGTTATCAGAGTGCATCCTGTGCCTCTGGCACGATTTGAGCTTTCAGCGCTTGCAGGCTGCACGCCTCTCGACATCACAATCACTAACCAATCGCAGGGTGCCTTCAACCACCTTTGGAATTTTGGCGACGGCACCACCTCCACCGACGGCAGCAGTACCATTTTAAAAACCTACTTCATTCCTCCGGGAAGCAACATTACCACCTTTGATATAAACCTTCAGGTAACCAATAGTTTTGGTTGCTCTAGCTCAGTAGCTCAACAAATCACTCTGTACCCTAATATTGTGGCAGACTTCGCTGTTTCTGCCATCGATGGTTGCCACCCACTAACCGTAGAATTCACGAACCTATCACAGGGAGCCACAGCATTTGCAGCATATTTTTGGGATTATGGCAACGGTTTTACAAGCTCCCAAAGCAATCTTGTTCATAACCATACTTTTTTAAACCACAGTTACCATGTGCCTGCCACATACAGGGTTCAACTTCTGGCAATGAATGCCACGGCCTGTTTTGATGTTGTTGAAAGACAAATTACGGTGTTGCCTGCTCCCTTTACAAGTTTTGACTTAATCAATCCGGCGGGATGTTCGCCGCATACAATTACCTTGCAAAACAATTCTTTAGGCGGCGACCAATTTCTATGGGATTTTGGCGATGGCAATACTTTGATTCCAACAGGTAGCGGACCGGTTACACACGGGTATGTCAATCCGGCCGGCAACAACCCTGCTCAGTTTAGTGTACAGCTCACAGCTACAAACAATTTGGGATGCAGCCGGACTTATCAGCAGGAAGTTACCGTTTTCCCCGCTGTTGATGCAGCATTTACCTCGATAACCCAAGGCTGCCATCCGCTGACGGTCAACTTTACCAGCCAGACCATCGGAGCTAATGAATTACTCTGGAATTTTGGACAAGGAAATTTTTCGCGCCTTCCAAACCCGCAACATGTATTTTTTAATCACAACTATCTGCAGGCAGATACATTTGTAACCACTCTTTACGCCCAGAATCAATGGGGTTGCTTTGAGGCTGTAAGTGATTCGATTTTTGTTTGGCCCCGCCCATTGTCGAATTTCGATTTACTCGCACGAATGGGATGTTCTCCTTTTCAAACCGAGATTTACAACCTGTCGCAAGGGGCTACAAGGTTCCACTGGGACCTCACCAATCACCAATTCAGCGGGAATCAGCAGACTTTTATGCACACATGGACAAACACCGGTTCCACCCTTGTCAATCAGCAACTTGTTTTGACCGTTGAGAACGATTATGGCTGTACCGATCAAAGCAGCCAATCCATCACGGTCTTTCCGGAAGTAAATGTAGGTTTTAATACAGCAAACGGATTGGTGAGTGGATGTTCTCCTTTTGATGTAGAGTTTCGTAACCTTTCACTGCTGGCACAAACATATAACTGGAATTTTGGAGATGGCAACACCACCAGGGGAGCGAATCCTACGCACCGGTTTATAAACCAGGGTACTACAAATGCCGTTTTCAGGGTCGAATTGGAAGGCATGAGTCATTTTGGTTGCGTGGCCAGGAATTACCTTGATATTACAGTATATCCAAGCCCCATAGCCAACTTCGACGTGAACCCCAAAGTGCAGATATACCCTTCGCGAACCATCTCGTTGCAGAATCTGACCAATCCGGGTACATGGAATTTCCATTGGAATTTTGGCGATGGAAACACCTATTTAACCACTTCACCGAGCCCTCTTACCCACACTTACAGCGCTTGGTCGCCCGGCTCAATGAACACCCGTACCTTCACCATAAATCTGTTGGCCGAAAATCAAACTTGCAGCTCGTCGGTGAGCAGGCAGATCACGATCACTTCTCCTGTTCCTGAAGCTATCTTTAGTGGATTTGCCGAGGGATGTGCACCTCTTGAGATTTATTTCGAAAATTTTTCACTTAATTCCAACCGATACCTGTGGACTTTTGGCGATGGAACCTATTCTGTGGATGAAAACCCCCGACATGTATTCGGATACCCGGGCCAATTTCAGGTACAATTGGTAGCCTTTGGCGATGGAGGAAGTGATACAACCTACCGGGTTATTACGGTACACCCGGTTCCGGTTGCCGATTTTGTTATAGAAACTCCATTGTTGATCTTGCCCAACGACGAACTACGGGTTACCAACAGATCGCAAGGTGGGTACTCGTTTTTCTGGGATTTCGGCGACGGAAATACCAGCACAGCATTTGAACCAACCCACCGCTATCTTGCTCCAGCACATTACACCATAACCCTGATTGTTTCAGGAAACACACAACCAGTGTGCCGGGATACTTTAATTTTGAGAAGCTCTGTTTTGGTGCTGGAACCGTGTCATGTTGCTTTTCCAAATGCATTCACACCTCAGAAATCCGGTCCTCACGGGGGCGCCTGCGACCCGTTTAATCTTGACCCTGCACTTACAACTTTCCAGGTCTTTTACCCAAAACTTAGTGGGATCAGCGAACAAGATTATAGCCTCGAAATATTTACCCGCTGGGGCGAACTTATCTTTAGAAGCACAAACCCGAGAATTGGCTGGGATGGTTATTTGAATGGCCGCTTGGCACCCCTTGGTGTCTATGTGTGGAGGTTCAGAGGTGTGTGTAACAATGGTCAACCGGTAAACAAAGTGGGTGATGTGACCCTGCTTTTCTGAGTCCTTGTTCAATGCATAAAAAGCTTGACTAGATTTTACAGGCAAAATTTGCCAAGGCCATTAACCGGATTGTATTCGGAACAATATAGCAGCTCGGAATTGCTTTATACATGAAGCACCGCACTTTGATCTCTGACAATTCAAATTTGTTGTTTCGCATTACCAACGAAATCTTTTTTTTGCACCTTTGTATTTATAATCCAATATGGCAAATTTGCAATCAACCTGGATTTTGGAAAGAAACTTCTAAGAGCAAACTTTATGAAATACTTCCGCTTTCTTATAATGATAGTCCTTTTGGCTGGATTGGCTTCATGCCGGCCAACGGATACATCCAACCAGAATCTTGAACTCACCGACTTTCCTAGAGCAAGTAATATTCTTAGCCCCGGACTTGGATGGATAGGCCTGATTGAAAATGGCCTGGTGCACCTTTACTATTTTACCCGGGAAATGCGCTGGGAACGTGATAATGTAGCAGCCTTTGAAATTCCGCAGGAAAGTGAAGGACTAGTGGGCATGGGACTGGGAAGTATTGGCGTTCTGCAGAATGGAGTCATCAGTATCTATGTTCAGGATCTTAACGGTGAATGGGAAAGAGCCCCGCACTACGATTTTAGGGTACCTGAGGATATAGATAGATTTTTTACTATCATTCAGGAATGGGAACTATCGATAATAGGTCTCGAAATCGACGGAAAACTGGAATTTTATTATTACGATGCAGAAACCGGGGATTGGACCCGCGATGAAACCGCAACCTTTGTCCTGCCAAAAGGTATAGACCATTATTTTTCGTTGGGAAACATGACCATTGTAATATCCGACAAAAACCAACTTGGTGTGTATTACCTGAACCCCGACAGCCAATGGCAATTTGCCAAAGACCATGTACTTGATGTCCCCAGAGAAAACCGCGGAATTATTCCATTTGAGCCTGGAATTTTCGCATTGCTGATGCCCGAGGACAAAACCTTCAGGCTCGATTTCTACAAGCTGGATACCCAAGCCAACAAGTGGATAACAGATGAGGGCATGGCCTTCAGACTCCCCTAACCCCGACCAAAGGGAACCCTACTTTATAAACATCCTTCCTTTTCTGAGAAGACAGGCGGAATTTTAAATTCCGCCAAGGTGGTTCATATCATTTCCGGAAATGCCCTGCATTTTGCGAACTTTTTAGTTGTGCATTGGAGATAAAATATGTGGATTTGCATAACCTTCCAGAGCCTCGTCCCAGGGTGTTTTCAATTTTCATGTCCAAACCAGCATCCATTCGTACAGCTTGGTAAATTGAAAAAAATAATCGATATTTAAATGTTTTTTGAAAGGAACAGCACAGGAACCTTTTCCCCTCCAGAATCCTAAAAAATATTTGCCTAAATAACCTCTAAATTAATTCACCTTCAAAGAAATTAATTAATCCATTCGATATGTTTTCAAAACCCCTGTCATTGATTAAACTTGCCATTGTTCTTTTTCTGTTTGCCGGCACAACCTTGCAGGCGAGGCCAAGCAGAAACGATGGACTGGTGGTTGTTGACCGAAATGGTGTGATGCGGTTTCGTCAAAACAACCAGGAAGTATTTGGTTTTGGGGTAAATTACACCCTTCCCTTTGCCCACGAATTTAGAATGGCCAAACGCCTTGGCATTTCGCATGAAGAGGCCATCAGGCAGGATGTTTATCATTTTGCGCGCCTGGGGCTCGGCCTCTACCGTGTGCATGTATGGGATACCGAAATATCCGACACTTTGGGAAATCTCATTGACAATGAGCATCTCAGGTTGTTGGATTTTGCTATTTATGAGATGAAAAAGCGAGGTATGCGCTTTGTGATAACGCCCATAGCATTTTGGGGCAACGGTTGGCCGGAGCCGGATGAGGCCACGCCCGGCTTTTCGCACCGCTGGGGCAAGGCGGGCTGTCTTGTAATCGAGGATTGCATCAGAGCGCAGGAAACCTTTTTATACCAGTTTCTTAATCATGTGAACCAATATACCGGTGTGGCATACAAGGACGAGCCCAGCATCATTGCCTTTGAAGTTTCGAACGAGCCCCACCATTTTGGCACCATAGCCGAAGTAACCGATTTCATCAACCGGATGTCGCGCTCCATGCGTCGTACAGGATCGCAAAAGCCCATTTTTTACAATTGGAGCCACAACATTTTTCAGTTGGAGGCTTTTCTAACAACAGAAGTGCAGGGCGGAACCTTCCAGTGGTATCCCACGGGGCTGGTAGCTAACCATGCACGGCAAGGCAATTTCCTGCCACAGGTAGATTATTACCATATTCCGTTTGCCAACAATCCGGTGTTCAGGCAAAGGGCAAAACTGGTTTATGAATTCGATGCTTCCGATACCCACGGCAGTTATCTGATTCCGGCCATGGCGCGTACCTTCAGGCAGGCAGGAATGCAGCTGGGAACCTATTTTGCCTACGATGCCATGTTCAATGCCCAATACAACACCAACTACGGAACGCATTTTATGAACCTGGCTTACAGCCCCCAACGCGCACTCAGCCTAAAGATATCTTCCGAAATTTTCAGGCAGGTTCCCATGTATGCCAATCTGGGCATTTATCCCGACAACCTCAGGTTTGGCAATTTCCGGCTGAGCCACCAGGAAAACCTTGCCGAAATGGTTACCAATGAAAGATTTATATACACCAACAACACTACTTCATCTCCTGCCAATCCTGCCCTGCTTACCGAAATTGCCGGTTTTGGGTCTTCACCGTTGGTGGAGTACGATGGGCTTGGGGCCTATTTTCTCGACAAGGTTGAAGACGGTATCTGGCGACTCGAGGTAATGCCCGATGCATTTCTAATCAGAGACCCCTATTCCAGAGCCAGCCCCGGACTCCAAAAAGCTGCAGTTGTACACAATAAAAGGGAAATGACCCTTAAAATACCCAATCTGGGCAGCGGATTCACCATTCAACCCCTGAACGAAGGCAACCAATTCGTTCCAAAAGTTAGCAGCAACGCTTTCTCCATAAAGCCCGG
>DATIKH010000118.1:0-10723 GCA_035477775.1 Bacteroidales bacterium
ATCTTTCAGGTAATGGTCGAAAAACTGCTGCATACGTATCGAAAGGTCAACCCTGTTGGGCCATCTGGTAAGGTTGTGCTCTTCCTCATTGTAAACGAGCATCCAAACGGGTTTCGACAGCCGGCGCATGGCCAGGAAAAGCTCTATTCCCTGAAAATGATGCACAGCTCCGTCGCTGTCGTTGTGCATCATCAGCAAGGGCGTTTCAATGCGGTCGGCAAAGAATATGGGTGAGTTCTCAATGTACCTTTCGGGTTTTTCCCACAGGGAACCTCCAATGCGGCTCTGGGTCATCTCGTACTGAAACTGCCGGCTGCGGCCGCTTTCCCAACGAATGGCATTGTAGGCGCTGATCATGTTGCTTACCGGGGCGCCGGCCATAGCAGCACTAAACAGGTTGGTACGCGTAATAAGCCAGGCCACCTGATATCCGCCCCAACTTTGCCCCTGTATGCCTAAATTTTCGCGGTCGATAAACGGATACCTTTCGAGCATGGCTTTGGTTCCGCTCACAATGGCATCGTAAGCGCTTTGGCCGGGATAACCTTCGGTATAAACAATATCGGGTACAAAAACCACATAGCCATTGCTTGTAAAGAAAGTACGGTTGATGGTCGAACGACTTGGGGAAGGAATCACATGTTGATGCAGGCGATCTGAGAGCCGTTCGTAAAAATACACCACCATCGGATATTTTTTATTTGCATCGAAGTTCTCGGGCAGATAAAGCAGCCCCTGCAACGGTCGGTTGTTAAAGTCTTGCCACTCAACCAACTTCACTGTTCCCCAAAGAAATTGCTCCTGCTGGGGATTGGCGTTCGAGATCCTTCTGGATTCCTGAAGCGTGCCCGGTGCAGTGTGAATATCCGGAAAATCCGTAAAAGTACCTCTTCGCCACGTAAACCTGTCGGCGTGCCGGGCCTTCTGAAGCTGGCTGAATTCGGCATCTTCCATGGTCAATTGGCGCAATTGGTTGTTTTCAAGTGCAAAAAATCCGCTTTGTTTGTTGTGGATGTGAAAAGCCTGTAACACGAGCCGGTTGTTCAAGGCTACATACGGAACCCACGGATCAAGGTCCTGCACCCTGAAGCGGATCAGATTTTGCCTGCCATATCCCTGGGTGAGCATTACGGGTAGCTGCCGGCCGGTTGGGTCTATTTTCCATACATCGAAACGGTCGTTGAGTAACACGAATTCGTCGTTTTCGGTCCAGCCGCCAAACCCATGCGGACCGGCAGGGGCTGGCAGGTCTTGCTCCTTATTGTAAAAGGCTATCGGTATATTGGCCGTAAGGTTGGTAATCTGGTTCCTTCTGATGTCAAAGGTAAACCAGCTTTTTTGTTCCGGATCGAACCATAACACAAACCTGCCTCCAGGCGACATGTTGGCGGCAGAGGAAGCCCGCTGCAGGATGGGCGTGGCAGTGCCTGTATTCACATCGATTATGAAAAGGTCGCGTGCAGCGCCACCAATCCAGCTTGTCTCCATAAGGTAGGGCAAACTGGATGAGCCCAATGCAACCAACAAGTCGTTGTGAAGGTCGAATGAAACATCGGGCATTTCAGGGTTGGCAAGTTGAACAAACCGTTGCTGCCTGATATGATAAACTCCAAGAAACGCTCTGTTTCTTTCCTGTGACAAGTTATGCAATTGTTGAGACTGCACCAGGGGGTCTTGCCAATGCCACACATCTACCGAAAAACGTTCATCGGCCAAAAGGGTATCCTCCGGTTCTTCTGCCGGGATAGGAGAAGTGCTCAGGAACAGCCTCAACCCGTTTCGCGAGAAATAGGGGCTGCGATGACGGCTTGGCGCAAAGCCCTCGGGCATGCCGGCAGACCTTGAAGAAATTGCTTCGGCCACACGGTTGCGCCTGGACTCCCATAGCCATACACCGTAAATTCTTACCTTGCCCGTGTCGGCAGTATGCAACCAGGCCAGTTGCTCTCCTGCCCTATCGACCACAAGACTCTGGATTTCGCCCGGCCTGGTGTCGATAACTTGCTGACTCAGCGAAACCGTATTAAATGCTACCACCTGCTTCAGATCGAGGGTGTCGCCTTGCTTTTTTTCCAAAATTCCGGCCACCAGGTTGCCAAGAGGCGATATCAGGTATTCATCCACATTTTCAAGATAATGTTTTGCACCGGTAACGGGATTGTAAATGAACAGTTTTTTGCGGTCGTCCGATTTATTTTCGGCAGGCAGGGTGTCGGTAATGGTTTGTCCGTCGACCCCACCCGGCTCGGATTGTGAGCGGGATTGATTGCGGCCGGAGGAGCGTTCCACATGATATACAAACCAGTCGGACGACTCCGTGGGCATGGCGAAGGTTACCGGTCCGGGAAACTTGGTCAGGTGTCGCTGATCGAAATAAAAAACCCCCATGGAATCCACCGGCATCTGGTCGGGTCTTTTCCGCTCCAGCCTGGCCTGACGCACTACGGCGTGTGGCGGCCGGATATAGAACACCACAAAGCGGTTTCCTGGCGATATATTGGCGCTGTGCCCCCGGGGAACAACCACATCCTGCCCGCTGGCAAAGTGATGTATGATAAGATTACCATCTCCCTGCTGCGGGTTTACCTCATACACCATCCATTGACCATCGGCCGAAAGTACCTGGCCGGTAATAGTGTTCCACGAAGCATAATCGTCGTGGGTTAGAGGCCTTTTTTCGGAAGGACCTGTGGCCAAAGTGATTAATACCTGGAAAACTAATAAATGAACGAACAAGATTACACGGGTTTTCATGACCATTGACTTAGTTAATATTTTACAAACCACTAAATTAGCCAAATTTCGAATTCTGCCCTGCAAACAGATTGGTTTTTAAATTAGATTTGGAAGGTATAAAGTATTTGAAGGATTACTTCTGCATTCTCAGGAGCGCGTAGTAAATAAGCTTACGTAACTACTTTTCTATTTTTTCAATTAGGGGCCATATTGATTGATAATGAGGAACTTTTTACCGCAAGGAACGCAAGGAAAAATCGCATGGAACGCTACGAAAAACAATTAGCGACCTTTGCGAAATCCTTTGCCCCCTTTGCGGTTAAAATCTTATGTTATTACTTTTTTAGTACTTTAACAGGGGCTATATTGCACATTATGTAAGGAATACTATATTTATCAAAACCCGCATCTGAATGGAGGTTTCTGTACGAACTAGGGTAAATGAAATTAAAAACTAAAAAATGAGACAATTTCTAAACCTAATTTTCCTGGCTGGCATCATGTTGTTAGGTGGTTGCAATACCAATAACCAGGTCAGGATTTTCATTGACAATCAAAGCGACCTTAAAGATTCGCTGGTTATTCGAGATTTTATTACCCGAAAGCACATAGTAATTTTACCTTACAATGTGCCTGATACATTGATAAAAATAGATTACCCCACTGTATTTTCCATAGCCAGTTTAAGCGATCCTGACAATAGCCTTTTTTGGGGAATTCTTTCTCCCAACCGCGACAAAACCATAAAAATTGATTCAAGCGGAAAGTTAAGTTCCAATTGTGTAGCGGACTCACTGCTTCAACAACTTTTTGTAAGCAATAATTCATTTATCGGGCAACATCAAAACTTTATTTTTAGGGCAGAAGACCCCAAAGATGTCTTTAATCTGTTTGACTCCCTGATTATTCAAAGGGATAGCCTGATCAACCGCTTTGAAAAAAATTTAACCTCTGCAGAAAGGGAAATTCTTCATTTTCAGAATTCTGCAAGGGCTTATTCTTTTCTGTTTTTTTATGGAAGATTGATTAAAAACTTAGACCCTGACAATCCCTTCTGGGAGTTTATAAAACATATTGACAATCATGCAAATTATAATAAATCGCTGCCTCACAACCTGTTGTACAAATTCGAAATAGAATATTTAAGAAAACACCAGGAGTTAAAAAGCATTCCCAGCTTTATTGATTTTATTCATTTACAAACCAATAACCGTGACTTAGCTGACTACCTCACAGCAATTTATATCAAAGAATTGATTGCAAGTCCTTCGTATTGGAAAAGACACAATAAGTTGTTCGACGCTGTAAGCCTTCAGCAGATTTTGGAAGAACAAAAAAACAATCCCTATCGTGAGGTTTATGAGAGGGTTGTTGAAAATTTCTTTGCATCGCAGAAAGGAATGGAAGCTTTCAACTTTACGGCGATAGACACGAAAAACCAATTAGTAAAACTGTCTGATTTTTCAGGACAATATGTGTTGATATCAGTTTGGGCAACCTGGTGCGGTCCCTGTATCGCCCAAAAACCTCATTTCTATGAATTATCATCCAACTCTAAGTTCAAAGACAACATTCAGTTCATTACTATGTCTGTTGATTCATCGATTGACCGATGGCAAAATTTTTTAGCTGAGAACAGGAATTTGAATGGAGAAGTTCTCGAATTGTTTGTACCTGAGGGAATGAGAACCGAATTTTTAGAAAGATATTCGGCAACCTTTTTACCAAAATATATTTTGATTGACCAGGAAGGAAAGATTATAGATGCCGATGCACCCAATCCCTCTCAAGAATTAGAATCAAAATTAAACAACTTACTGTCAATTAACTAAATAAAAAACTCCACAGAGGGATACCCCAACTATAAAATAGCGGGGTATTGCTCACGCAGTATTTTGTAAACAGAGATTAATTGCAGTGAATCGGGGAAAATGGCCAGCAAGGAATCTGGAACAGCCGGATTTTTTATGGTCGAAGTTCCGGGAAGATTACACTTGGATTATCTGCCTCTCCTCAGCTCAGCGACACGGGCATCAACCTGCTTCATGATCCTTTCCCAATCCTTTCCCGCTCCTTCCGGGTCGGTAATGATCCTGTTCTGCCAATCCTCCATCCATTTCATATATTGGGCATTCCATTCATCTACTTTCCCCTCTTCTAATCCCAGTTTCTTGTAAACATTTTCCAATTCAGCCATGTATCTCACAGGGTCGTTAGCTGCCATTTCCGACAGGTAGGTACTTTGCGCCAGGAACTCAACGAAGTCGTCATCGGTCCAAAGCCTGTCGGCTCTGGCCTGCTTACCCAGGACCTGCGCCTCATCGGGCGCCTCTTGCTGATCGGCGGGCCGCTGCCCACAGCCAGGGCCGATGATTATGGCCATGGCCAGGCAAAAGGCCACTGCCATCATGGTTTCAAGTCTTTTTCTCATGTTGTTTTCTCCTTAATTTTTTGAGTTGGGTTAACCCCCTCCCTACCATGGTTAAAATTGGCAGCGAGCGGCATTATAATGGTTGGCCTATGCGTAACAGCAGGCATTGAGGCTTCAAGCCGTAGTCTTGTTTAGATCTAATACGAAATTGGTTTATACCTCCTTTTTATGGAAACAAAAAGAGGTTTTATGTAGTTTTTTTACAAATATAGAACATTTTTCCATTTAACCTGTTGTTTGCCGAACTATTTTGTTTCTAATTTGCCGGATTCTTTTTATTTGCAGCCCTAAAATATATAGTTGTGCGAAGGAGTTACTTTTTTTAAAGGCAATTCAGCCACTAAAGCTGCCCTATGCCCTGCATCTGGGGAGGTTGAAAAGCGGTATTGACATAATCAGGGTAACGACCTTCAAGACCTTTTTTCGTTTTGTTTGCCTTTTCATGAGGCAGTTTTCCGGAAACAGGCGTTAGGATTCCAGCCAGCGATTTACAGGTTTTTATTCTCAATTTCCGGAAATAATTGAAAATGTTTTTAACTTTATAAAAATCAGGCGTTGAAAGAGGGTTTTCCTATTGTCTTCTGGATTAATTTTAGTGCAACACAAACAGCAAAACATCAAAGAACATGAGGCACCTAATTTTTGGTCTTTTTCTTACAATTTCGATTACCGGATTTAGCCAGAGTAATCAAATTCTGGTATTGAACAATGAGCGGATTTTAGGACGGAGCCTTGTTGATAGTTCGGTTATAAAAGGCTTGGAATTTACTTTTCCTGAAAGGATTCATGTAGCCTTATTCGATGCTTCAACGGGATATTTAACTGCACAACTAAGGGGATTAAGGAGAAACCGGCGAAGACTAACCAATGATGGAAGCATTGTGAAATTCGACATAAATAACAGAAAAGTAGTATGGAGTAAATTAATGAACTTCCAATTTAGCCATATTCGGCATGTAAACAACACTTTGATTAAAACCGAAGGCATCTACAGTACTTTTATTGATGCGGACACAGGGAGGCCGCTCTGGCAAATTACAAACAACCTGCTTTTCGCTGACCCGCATTTTAATATTGGCTTAGGCTATAACACAAGAATTTCGCGGAAAGAGTCAAATACTTTAGAAGGAATCAATTTGAACTACGGCAATGTTGTTTGGGAAAGGTACCTGAACAGGGAATTTGGATGGAATAATCTGTTTTATTTAAACGATTCTACCATCATGGTTGTGGCTGACGGTTTGAATAAAATAGATTTACAAACAGGGAAAGGGTGGTCTTACCATACGATAACCGGACAAAAGGACTATGGTCGAACTGCCGCCACCAATGTGCTTGGGATTGCCACAGGCTTGCTTACCGGTGCATTTTTTATCACTACCGGGCACGATATAATCAATGGCATAATGTCGAATACACTACGTAGCTGTTCCTATATTTATTTTGCTTCAAAGGAACAGCTCGCAAAAATTGACCTGATAACAGGAGAAATTGTATGGAAATCAACATTGCCTGATGACCTGGTAAGCAGTTCAAATATTTTCATGAACGACAGCGTAATTTTTATGGTTAACCGGGGTGTGGCATTCATGGGTTTAAGAGCTTTGGAGTTTGGAAAGCCTTTCTTTGCAGCATTCGACAGGCATACGGGAGAACAAATCTTCTTTACATTAATGGATGATACATATGGCACGGTTCAGCATTCTTATATTCGCGACAGATACATATTTAAAATACTAGGAAACAAGGTTTTGAAATTCTCAAAAGATTCAGGGGCTCTGATTGCCAAAAGAAATATTCCTCAGGACGCATACGGAGTATTAAGATATTTTGTTGGAGAAAGGGTTTATATTTCAAACCCGGATGGCAACTTTATGAATATTCGACAAACGGATACAAACAATGTATTTGTTTTTACAAGCCTGGATAAGGTTTTGTCGTTAGGCGAATATTTGCAAATTACCACCAAGTTTGAATTTGAAGATATTAGTGTTAATTTTCTTCAAATAAATGATTTTCGATTAATTGCCAGGGGAAGTAAAACCTGGGTGGTGGATCAAGCCGGAAAAAAAATTGCCGAAATTGAGGCAAGCCGAGATGCCTTTTTGGCAGGTAACACTTTATACGACTATCAGGAAAACCGCTTCCTGGCAATAGACCTAAGCGAGATTTTACCAAAAGAATAAATTTAGGGCTCAGGAATAGTGCATCATGCAGTTGGCAAAATCATATCTTTGAGCCAATGAATCAGCTTTTCGAGATCTTCCGGATAGATACCAACAAGGCCATGGATATGGCATCCAGGCCCGATGAGGTTCATATTCACGATTTTGAAGAACTCATTGTCGGAAATCTTGGCGAACTGGAGCATTTTGTTGACTTTAAGCTGCATACCCTAAAGGCTCCCCTGGTTAGTTTTATTGCAAAGGGCAAGGCACACAGGATATCGGTAGGTTTACAGAATGGCAACTTCGATATGTGGGTGCTGCGTTTCAAAAGTGAATTTATTTCAGAGACCATTTTTCAGCTGTACCATAGTTTTCATAACACTTCCGACCATATACTGCAAACCGGCGCCTGTTTCAACCGGTTGAACACCATTTGCGAAATCATCTATCAGGAGATGCAACAGCCGGCACCCGACTTATCGACGGTAAAGCACCTGCTAAGCGCCCTGTTTATCATGATAGAGTCGGAACGGAAAAAAGTATCGGAAAAAGAGAATCCCAACAGCAGGCTTCAGAATGAAACCTTTGTAAACTTCCTGAAAATATTGGAAGATAATTTTCGCCGACCTTTGGGAGTTGACTTTTATGCAGAAAAACTGTTTATGTCGTCGAGAAACCTGAACCTCATCTGCCAAAGGATCATGAATCAAAGCGTTTCGGAAATTATTGAAACCCGGAAACTTACCGAAGCCAAAAACTTGCTTACAAGCACCAATAAATCCATTTCCGAAATAGGATTTGAGCTGGGTTATAATGAAAAATCATACTTCTCCAATGTTTTTAAAAAGCGGGCCGGACAATCGCCCAGCGAGTTTCGGGAAGAAATGAGAAAGCTCATTTCCTGATTTTACAACCCTTCTTCCAAAAACTGTAACCTACCCCTTTGGGGGCTGCTGTACCTTTGCATTGTTAAAAAAAAACAATCATTTAAAAACAATAAAATATGGCAACAACAACAAAATCAAACCCTTCCTGGGTTTTCGACCCTACACATAGCGAACTCACTTTCAAGGTAAAGCACCTGATGATAACCAATGTAAAAGGTGAATTCAAAAACTTTTCCGTTGAGGTGGATGGACCCGATATTTTCAAATCGCAAATTCTTGCTACCGTCGATGCTGATTCAATCGATACAAACAACGGGCAAAGAGACGGACACCTGAAATCGGCCGACTTCTTTGATGTCGAAAAACACAAAAAACTTACGTTCAAAAGCACTTCTTTCAAGAAGAAAGACGACAATGAATATGTATTGAAAGGCATTTTGACCATCATGGGCATCAGCAAGGAAGTGGCTCTGGAAGTGGAGTTTGGAGGAATTAACAAAGACCCGTGGGGCAACGAGAAAGCGGGCTTTTCCTTCGAAGGAAAAATCAACCGCAAGGACTGGGGTCTGAACTGGAATGCTGCCCTGGAAACCGGTGGCGTGCTGGTAAGCGACGAAGTAAAAATTGGCGGCGAGATACAATTCGCAAAGCAAGCCTAAAACACTTAGCAATCATGTCTAAAACAGTTTTACACAAAGCGGCCAGCCGGGGCGATGCAAACCACGGCTGGCTGCACAGCCGCCATACATTCAGCTTTGCAAACTACTACGACCCCGACCGGATGCACTTCGGAGTGCTCAGGGTGTTGAACGATGATTATGTTGCCGAAGGAATGGGCTTCGGAACCCATCCGCACAACAATATGGAAATCATCTCCATTCCACTCGAAGGGGATTTGGAACACAAAGACAGCATGGGCAATGTGGCTGTGATAAGGCACGGCGATGTGCAGGTAATGAGCGCGGGCACGGGCATTACGCATAGCGAATACAACAAGAACAAGGACAAGCCCGTGAAGTTTCTGCAAATATGGGTGTACCCAAACAAGAAAAACGTTGCACCCCGCTACGACCAGATTACGCTCGACTTGAACGACCGCCACAATAAGTTTCAGCAAATTCTGTCGCCCAATGCCGACGATGCAGGCGTTTGGATTCATCAGGATGCCTGGTTTCACCTCGGAAAATTCGACAAAGGTTTTAAAGCCGATTACGCCATTAAAAAAAGCGGGAACGGCGTTTATGCCTTCATCCTGAATGGCGATGTAACCATAAACGGAATCCCACTGAATAGCCGCGACGGCTTGGGCATTTGGGAGACCGAACTGCTTACCCTCGAAGCAAACTCGCCCGGGGCGGAAGTGTTGCTTATGGAAGTGCCCATGAATTAAAGAAACCCCTCTGCCTGAGGATGACAGTTGATACACTCACAGCAATTCAAACCCGACAGCTCAGGCAAAGTAATAGGGCTTCGTAACGAAGATCTGAAAATGGGGCCACAGTCAACAAATGTACTTCGGCCCCTTTTTCGGAATACGCAACAACAGAGTATAGCCCTAAACATCACTAAATCGTGATAAAAAGTGGGCCGATCACTAATGATCGTTACTGAAAATGAAAGAATTATATAAAATTACCGCATCCTTGGGAACAACTCCCAAAATGCCCCTGCTTTTTCTGGGTCATGGCAGCCCGATGAATGCCATCGAAGAAAACGAGTTTGTTGCAGGATTCAGACAGGTGGCTAAGGAAATTCCAAGGCCAAATGCCATTCTCTGTGTGTCGGCCCATTGGGAAACGCGTGGCACCTTTGTTACTGCCATGGAGCAACCCCGAACCATTCACGATTTTGGCGGTTTCCCCGAAGCCCTTTTCCAGGTGCAATACCCTGCGCCAGGCAGTGTGGAGTTGGCAAAAGAAACAAAAGCTATCGTAAGGAAAACCGACGTAGGGCTGGACGAGAAATGGGGCCTCGACCATGGAGCATGGAGCGTGATCAAGCATTTGTACCCAAAGGCCGACGTACCTGTAATACAAATGAGCCTGGACTACAACCAACCTCCCCAATACCATTACGAACTGGCCCAGGAGATAAAATCACTCCGCAAAAAAGGTGTATTGGTTGTTGGCAGCGGCAATATGGTTCATAACCTTCGTTTGGTAGCCTGGGATAAGTTTGATTCCGACAACTTTGCTTTCGACTGGGCTTTGGAGGCCGGCGAAAAAATGAAGAACTACATCCTCAACGGCAACCACAACCAACTCATCAATTTCCGTTCGCAAGGAAGGTCTTTCGACCTGGCTATACCTACGCCTGAACACTTTCTGCCATTGCTCTACACCCTGGCAATGAGAGACGACAACGACCCTGTAAGCCTTTTCAACGACAAAGCGGTAGCAGGCTCTCTTACAATGACCTCCGTTAAGATCGGGTGAATAAATGAATATTGACAAAGGGTTAGCCGAACCCGCAACACTTTTCTTCCGAAAGTCCATAGTTGC
>DATIKH010000119.1:0-18410 GCA_035477775.1 Bacteroidales bacterium
TAAGTAAACCAATTGCGCCAATTACTACTTTCATAGAAATTAACAGGTATTGTTCTTTTGCGCTACTTTTTTGGCTTTCCCATTCTTTCAAAGATCTTTTTCCCCGCATTTGGGGAGTGCAAAGGTAAAAACCTTTTTTTATTTACAAAGAAAAAAATTTATTTTTTTTCAACGACCACTCCGTTGCACATAAGAGCGGACTGCAAAGATAAACATAATTAACCCTGGGTTAACATTATTTTTATTTTTTTGAAAAAATTGCTCCGATAACAAAAACCTATCGGTTCCTGAGCCAGTCAAGCTCGTAATCGCAATGCCTGAAGGATTCATGAATGAACACGAAAGTGTTTGGCAATCTGGTTTTCACCCAGGAGAGTATTGCCCTTCGCCTTTTTTCCTGAAGGGCAAGTTGCTGAATAAAATCATAGTCCTGCTGAATGTTGGCAACTCGGGGTTCGGTACGCTGAACCAATTTTACCAAACGAAATGCTTGTTGGTCTTCTTCATTGGTGAAACCAACCGGTGCAGACACCTCACCAACGGACATTCGGTCAACCACAAAGAAGAGGTTGGGATCGATGTCTTCGGGGCGAAAACGATTGGTTCCGGTAACAGGATTCACCATAAGGCCTTGATTAATTCGACCGGGGTCATCGGAAAACTGAAGTGCAGCTTCTTCAAAAGTCATTTGTCCTTGTTCAATCACATTCCGGATACTGTCGAGCTGTTGCCGGGCAGCGTTAAGCTCAATTGGCGAAACTTCAGGTCTTAGCAGCAGGTGCCTTACATTAAACTGTTCTCCCCTGCGCTCAATCATTTGAATGATATGAAAACCGGCCTGTGTTTCAACAATTTCGGACAACTCGCCCGGACGAAGGGTAAATGCGGCTGCTTCGAACTCGGGATAAAGCTCTCCCCTGCCAAAAAAGCCCAACTCCCCTCCCCTGCGGGCGGAGCCGGGATCCTCTGAGTACAAAATGGCAAGAGTTGCAAAACTGGTTCCCCGGATGATTCTCTGCCGGTACTCTTCGAGTTGGCTTTTTACGTTGTCTTTCTCCTGTTGTGAAACCGGCGGCGTTTTAACGATTTGGGCCAAAATTATTTCGGTTTCAATTAGTGGGATGCTGTCCTGAGGTATCCTGTTGAAAAAACTGCGCACCTCCGACGGGGTAACACGCAAGTTTTGGGTTATTTGGCTTTCCATCATCCGGGCCATTTCCTGCTCCCTGATCACTTCCCGAAACTCATCTTTGATTTCATCTATAGACTTACCATAGTAAGCCTCAAGCCTTTCGCGGCTTCCAATTTGTTGTATAAAAAATCTTAACCTCCTGTCCAACACTTGCTCTACCTGCTCATCGCTTACAATTACACTATCGATGATTGCCTGGTTAAAAAGAAGCTTTTGAAAAAGCATATCGTCCATTATCATGCATTCAGGGGTGTCTCCAATTTCAACACCCTGTCCCTGAAGTTGGCGTCTTTGATTAAGAATGTCGGATTTGAGAATTGCGCTATTGCCAACCACGGCTATAACCTGGTCAACAACAACCCCTGTCTGCGAAACGGCCGCCAGGGGGCACACGAGCATCGTCAAAAGTGCAAGTGATCTAATTTTGTTCCATTTCATGGTTCTTTGAAATTATTTAGGGTTATTTTTTTGTTTAAGGTTATTTAAAAAATTTCGACATTTCGTCCACCCAAAGCATCCTGAAACAACTGGTTTCGAATGCGGTTTATCAATTCGCTTCTTCTTTTGGTCAAAATGATTTCCCGAATATTGTTGCGCTCAAGGGCTAGTGGCGATTCGCTACCTGTAAGCTTGTATTCAAAAATGTAAATAAAGTACCTGTAGTTTTCGTCGGCCAATTCTATAAATCTGTTTGTGCGCAAAAAGCTCTCCACATTTTGAATGTTTAGAGGAACCTCGCGAAATAGTTGATCAAAAATGAGCCAGGTATTGGATTCAAGGAAAAAAGTAGCAGCATTCCTAATACAGTACTCTTCTAAAAGCTCAAAGTTGGCCGGATCTGTTGATCTGAACCATGTTCTGAAATTGCTCAGGTCAGGTGCATTAAGCGGTAACTTGGCGTACCTTGCCCTTACCACATCTTCGCGAAGCCTGAAATCAGATTTATTGTTCTCGAAATAGGCAATCAATTGTTCTTCGGTAACCACGGTATCCAACTCGTTGTTTATAAGATAGGTTTCATATCGGTGAACGATTAGCGAATTACGGTAATTCTCCAATTCTCTGGTAAAGGCAATTTCATCCGAAGTTAAATTATTCATTGCTTGCCGTAAGAACACTTGTTGCCTTACCCAATTATCTATAAACCTCTGTGCGAACAAAACACTATCGGTAGGAGTTAAATTTTTTGGAATCACATTTTCAAGGTCAGACCGATAAAGAAATGCATTATGCACCCTGGCAACTGGTTGACCTACTTCATCCATGGAAGGCCTCTGACATGAGCTTATCAAAATTACCAAAGCCAAAAGAAAAAAGGATCGCTTAAAAATCCTTGCCGTCATTATTTTTGGGCATATATAATTTACGTTTTTCATCTTCTTCAGATTGAGATTAATTGGGGTTCGGATACATACAATGTTGATTCTACATTATCAGGCACGAATTCATTTAAACAGCTGGTAATTTATGGGTTGGATATTTTGAGCGTGTTAAGAAGCTCATTATTAATCTTTACCTGATATTTTTCTCTTAGCTCCAGTACCCATTTTTCCTCAAGATATGTTTGATAGTCTGCTATGACTTTTCCCCTTACTGCACTCAGAATCTGAGGCTTAGGAGGAAAAACATCCCAAATAACCGCTACAAAATATCGACCTTCGTGGTGTACTATTTTCGATAAACCCTTTCTATGGGGCATCATTTGAAAAAGGCTTTCCTGTTCCTTTGGAAAAAGTCCTGCCCTTTTTTCAATACCCGGAATCGAAGCATTTTCTAAAAGGGCACCAATTTGTTCAAGGCCTTTTCCACTATTGAGGGCACTGCGGATTTGCCTGCGTGCGACCCTGGCGCTTTCCCTTTCGGCGAAGGAGTAAATGGATGCCTGCAACTGCGCCGGCATATAATACGAGGATTGATTGCTCAGAAAAAATTCCTTCAACCCAACAGTGTCCATAAGGGCTTTCGACCAAACCCGTTTATCCTGAAGTTCGAAAAGCAACATTCCATCGCGATATTCCTGAATAATTTGCTTGAACTCCGGATTTTTATATTCAAGTTGACTTTTTTCGAACGTTAAAATTCTTTCGTTGACAAATTCCTGATATTTATATCCCACAAATGCTTCAATCGCAACAGGATTCTGCGGTTGTTGATTTTCAGTAATGTAGGAGATAAACGCCTGTTTTGGCACTGTTTGGTTGGCAAAAGAAAAAAGTGTGCCATTCATTTGAACTTCATTGCAGGGATTCCAGTTGCCCTCAAAAACTGCAGGGTCAATAAGATTCGCAATTTCCAAAAGAGCCTCAGGATATTCCTTGAAATCATATTCTAATTTTAATCGGTCAACTACCACCTGCTGACTTAATCTGGACCGTTCATCGGCCTGAATACGGTGACTTAGATCGAAAGCAATTTCATCGAAAGGTGGAGGAGGAGTCTTTTCAATCAATTTAACAATATGCCAACCGAATCGTGTTCTGACCGGCTCAGAGATTTCGCCTGGAGTACCTAATTTGCTGATTGCCTTTACAAATTCGGGAACAATGCGGTTTGAAGAAAAAGGAGGTAGTTCACCCTGATGACCGGCTGACCCACGATCGTCAGAAAAGTTAGCGACGATCTCCTCAAATGTTTCTCCTGCATTTAACCGTTCATAAAGGGCAACTATTTCTTTTCGAGCATTTTCTACCTGAGCCAAATCATTCCAATCCTGAACAATTTTCATTATATGGGCTACCCTGGCCATTCCCATAGCTGGAAGCCGGTCGGCAACATATATAATATGGTATCCAAAGTCTGTACGCACAGGCAATGATATCTGGCCAACAGGAGTAGTGTAGGCGGCCGTTTCGAAAAGATACACCATATCAAGTGCGGTAAAAAATCCCAGGTCGCCCCCATTGCCCGAAATGGGCGGAGTAGTAGCAGTAGCTTGACGGTCGCGGGCCGAGGGATCGTCAGATACTTCGAGGGCAACCACCTCAAAAGGTTCACCATTCAAAATCCGTTGCCTGGCATGCATAATCCGGTTCCAGGCAGCCAGCGTATCGGTTGGAGAAGCAAATCTACCTACACTTATTAGGATGTGTGATGCCCTGATATCGTATTGCAAGCGTTCATAAGCTTCTTGCAGCAGGTGGTCTGTTACCTGTCTGTCGGTAAGGAACGAATTGGCAAGTTGCTGGCGGTATCCGGCAAACTCACTCCTAAAAGATGCACTCGTGTCGAGCCCCAGGCTTAATGCTTCAAGAACCTTCAGCCTGAAGTTGATATACAATTCAAGGTAGTTTTCCAACGATTCGGAAACTCCTGATTGATGCTGCGATTTATTTTTTAGAAACGCATTCTTAAAATCTGAACAGGAAATGCTGTAACCGTTTATCCTAACCAAAATGTCATCAGGCATACATTGGCCTGCAGAGGTGCCCATATTGCTTGAAAAAAGAAACAAGGCTAAAATGATGGTCAGGTAAATCCTCATTTTTATGATGTTGGGGTGGAAAATTAGTTTAAAAAAATCATCGGCTATAGTTTGGGGCTTCGCTGGTAATCTGAACATCGTGTACATGACTTTCGCGAAATCCGGCATGCGTAATTCTGATAAAGGAAGCTTTTTGAAGTTCGCCGATATTGGCTGCCCCACAATAACCCATACCTGCCCGGAGGCCACCTACCATCTGATGCAATACTTCGGAAAGTGTTCCTTTGTAAGCTACCCTCCCGACAATTCCTTCGGGCACCAACTTTTTGATATCGTCTTCAACATCCTGAAAATAGCGATCTTTTGAGCCCTGCGACATGGCCTCTATGGAGCCCATGCCTCTGTATGTTTTGTATTTTCTGCCCTCAAAAATGACCGTTTCGCCGGGCGACTCATCCACACCGGCAAACAACGATCCTGCCATGACCGATGAGGCCCCTGCCGCAATAGCTTTCACGATATCTCCAGAGTATCTGATACCTCCATCGGCAATAACAGGAATTCCAGTTCCTTTTAAGGCTTGCGATACTTCAAAAACTGCCGAAAGTTGAGGCACACCTACTCCGGCAATAATACGGGTTGTACAAATACTCCCGGGTCCGATCCCCACCTTGAGGGCATCTACATCTACCTTCCGGAGGTCGCGGGCGGCCTTGGCCGTTGCGATGTTGCCAACAACCAGTTCGATATCGCTAAACCTGGCTTTCACCTTACGTGCCATGTCCATCACTCCCCTGGAGTGCCCGTGGGCAGTGTCAATGACAATACAATCAACGCCTGCTTTAACCAAAGCATCAATCCGGTCAAGGGTATCGCCGGTAACCCCAACGGCTGCTGCAACCCTGAGCCGACCCCGGCTGTCCTTACATGCATTGGGGCGCTCTTTTATTTTTATGATATCGCGATAGGTTATGAGTCCCACCAATCGATAATCTGCATCCACAACCGGGAGTTTTTCAATCTTATGTTGCTGAAGAATTTTTTCGGCATGCTCAAAATCAATAAACTCGTTGGTTGTAATAAGATTTTGGCTTGTCATGACCTCGGCCACCGGTTTAGTAGGGTCCTTTTCGAACCGAAGGTCCCGGTTGGTCAGGATACCCACCAACCTGTTGTTTTCGTTTACCACCGGGATACCTCCGATATTAAATTCCCGCATGAGCCTGAGGGCATCACCTATGAGAGAATTTTCGGGCAAGGTTACCGGGTCAATTATCATTCCGTTTTCAGCACGTTTTACTCGATGAACTTTTGCGGCCTGCTCTTCGATGGTCATGTTTTTGTGCAACACCCCGATACCACCTTCCTGAGCAATGGCAATAGCCATGCGCGACTCCGTTACCGTATCCATGGCCGCCGAAACTACCGGAATATTGAGTTTTATCTGGCGGGTAAAACTGGTTTCAGTATTTACCTGCCTGGGAAGCACCTCAGAATAGGCTGGTACCAGCAGCACATCGTCGTAGGTCAACCCCTCGCCTATAAATTTGTGCTTGTGATGTTCCATGGAGTTGGTGGTTAAAAAATAACAGCAAAATTAGGCATTTTTGAATTGCCATAGTTTTAAAAAATCCTAAAATCAAGGCAAACAGACATGTGGAGTTGCTATGGAACCAAATTATTCAACCAGGGCAACTACTCCCTTGGTTTGCCTGATTTGGCCATCAGGGGTTTTATACTGCACAATGTATGAAAATACGCCCGGTCCAACAAACCTGCCATCGGCCCTCCTTCCGTCCCAAGCCCTGGTGGGATCGGTAGTGGAGAATATTTCCTCACCCCACCGGTTGAAAATAATCAACTGGTAATCCGTCGGCGTGAAGCCGCTGAAAATTGGTTTAAAAACCTGGTTTTCGGAATATCGACTGGTTGGACGAAATGCATTTGGTATAAAAACTGTTGGTTCGGCTTTCAATACAACATGATTGGAGAAGGACACCAGCAGGGGATTATCCATGTCGGTTGCATCCAAACGGAAGGTTGACGGTGCTTCTGTTGCATCAGGAGTCATCACTTTAGAGAAATAGCCCATTCCGGAATCGTAAAACCCCGGCACCAACTGCCAAACACCCTGGCTCGTTTTCATTTTTAATTGGTAGGAAAACCTTCTTTCAGGAGGGAAATGGTGCTGCCATTCGAAGATTACCTGGCCCAGCCTGGTGCCAGGTCTTGTTTTTAAAAATACACTCGAAAAGTCGGGCGTTGCAAAAGCTCTGTCAGAACATCCTGCTGTTTTGTAATAGGCTTCGATCCGGTAGAACCAAGGTCCACGCAACAAATCAGGTAGATCGGTAAAAACACCGGGGAGCGCTAAAGAACCAATACGCTCAAATCGTCCTGCGGAATCTAATGACCGATAAACATAAAATATAAAAGCTTCTGTATCACCTGAAGCACTGAAACTTAGGTTGATCTCGCGATTTTCGAAAACAGTTACATTATCCACCTTAAAATCGCTCAACACCGGTGTTTGATAATGAAACATCCTTGTATTCGAATTGGTTGTAACTCCCTGACCAAATGCCTGAATCCTAAAAAAATAGATTCCCTGACTAAGGCCAGGCAATGAAGATTGTTGTACAGCAATTCCCGGAGGCATTTGTCTGAAAGTTTGACGGGTGGTAAACAAAGAGCCATCTGTCGAAACCTGCACCCTTACACTATCGAAAGGAGTTGGAAGCTGCACTGGCTCTCCGGCGCTCGTAGTTACACTATAATTATTCCAAGAAAGGCTTAATCTTTTTAGGCATAAATCAATGGCAGGGGTTTTTAAAAAAATGGTACGGTGTACCTGGCTGGTAGCAATGGTGGTGCCGGTTTCATCAAGCACTACAAGGTAATAAGCTGCCGGATGACTGCCTGTATCTGCGGCATTGTCGGTGAAAACACCGTGGAATAAAACCGGCAAATCGGTTCTGAAACTGGAAATTTCTCCAAAAAAAATTGTTCCCGGAACGTTGCGGAATACCTTTACATTAGCATTTAAAATTGGTAACGGTGCAGTAAAAAGATAATGGATTTCGACGTGGCCGTTTGCCTGTACCGAAACCTTGCCAATGTCGATATTGCCACGTTGGGCAAGGCAAGTTCCCACCGACAATAAAACAACCGCAAGAAAGATCCCCGGTTTGCCTGTCATTTTCAGGTATGGGATACGCACCTTGGTCATTATAATTTTATTGCTTTTTTCCGACCACTACCTCAGTCATTGATTTTTCGTGCAGATACTTTTCGGCGGTTTCCATGATCATTTCCGGTGTAGTGTTTTTTAGTTCTGTTAAAAAATGGGCATGGTGATGGCTGTCAAGGCCGAAAACAAGAAGCTCCCGAAGCCTCTCGGCCTTTGCAAATGGCCCGTCGAACAGACGCATATATTGTCCCGCTAAATGGTTCTTCATATTGACCAATTCTTCTTTCGATGCAGGTTTGGTTCTTAATTGGTATAACTCAAGATAAATCTGTTCGAGAGCGCTTTTGCAAACCTCAGCACCTACCTGTGTTCCAACAAAAAAATACCCGTCTCTGGCAAGGGAAACCAATGATGAGTATATCCCATATGTAAAGCCCTTATCCTGCCTTATATTTTTCATAAGCCGCGATCCAAAATAACCTCCAAGCAATGCATTTGTGATAACCAGGCTATGGTAGTCGGGATGCTGGCGGATTATGGTACGTTTTCCGATTCTGACAGCTGATTGCAAGGCGCCTTTACGGTTTATGAAGAGCTTAACAGGCTCAGCATCCGGACCCGGGTATTCGCACATGCCTGGGTCAAAACCAGTTTTTAGCCAATTCTTATTGCTGAAATGCTCTTCGAGTAATCCCATGATATTAGACGGGGGATTGCCTGAAACAATAACAAACAGGTTGCCTGGATGGATCCAACGTTGGTAGAATTCCCTTAAATCGGTCGTGTTAACCTTTACGAAGTCGCCACTGCTTAACCGATAGCCATAGGGATGGTCGGATCCAAAAATTTTTTCGTTAAAATGCGTTCTGGCAAGGTATTCGACCCTTCGTGTGTTCACCAGATGCTGGCTTCTTTGATTTTTAGTAAAAACAGCTACTTCTTCTTCAGGAAAAACCGGATCTCCCAACATTTCGCCCAGCAGAGCCAGTACCTGTCCCAGGTGCCTGGTAAGAACAGTGGCCGAAACCAGAATGATATCCTTCTGGGTTTCGATCTGTAGGCTGGCTCCGTAAAAATCGAACAGTTCGGCTATTTGGCGGGATGTTTTACCCGAGGTTCCTGCATTGAGAAGGTTTGCCATTGTGTATGCCACCAATGGCTTGTTCTGGTTGTAACTTCCCGCCATAAACACCAAATCAACCCTTACAATATCATCGGGGCTGCCATTCAAAATATAGACCGGCACCTGGTTTTTCAACAATACCTTCTCAGGAATTTGAAATGGCAGTTGGTCAACCATTGAAGTTTTTGGAGGGAGGAGCCGGTTGGGCATTTTTCGGGATTTAGTTTTATTTGGCTCTGTATTCAAGCACAGAGGCTTTCTCTGGCATAAAAATGGATCGCGCCACGTCCTGAAGGGCAGCTGGGGTCTGGTTTAGGTAGGAATCTGCCTGGTGATTTATCATTCCGGCATCGCCCATCAATTCGTAATAGGCAAGATTCATTGCTTTGGCAATACTACCTGAATCAGAAAAAACCTGGCTCGCCTCGGCTTTGTTCTTAACTTTTTGCATTTCATATTCTCCAACAAGGTCGTTCTTCAGTTTATCAAGCTCCAGCCACAATGCTTTCTCTGCCTGCTCAATTGATGTACCCTTTAGTAATTTCCCCGAAACCACAAATAGCCCTGGGTCGAGGCTGCCGGTAATATAAGCATTCACACTGCTAAAAAGCTTCCTTTCTTTTACAAGCGATTGATACAGCCTGGATGAATTGCCACCCGAAAGAACATCACTTAAAAGGTCGGTTGCATAATAGTCAGGATGAAGCCTGCCTTGGGTATGAAAAACCATATATATCTGACTGAATGGAACTTTGCGTTCCACGACCAGCCGCCTGGAAGCGGTTTGAGGAGGTTCAGAAAACATCCGACGGGTTGGCTGGATGCCAGCAGGAATATCACCAAACCATTTTTCGGCAAGCCTGAAAGCCCTTTCGTGAGTTATATTTCCTCCCAATGTGAGGATCGCATTTGCCGGATTGTAAAATTTATGGAAAAACCTCCTGACATCATCGAGCGTAGCATTCTGTATATGCGAAGGATCCTTTCCTATAACCGGCCACAAATAAGGATGTTTCTGATAGGCTAATGGCCTCAGCAGCAACCAGGTATCACCGTAGGGTTGGTTCAAGTATGATTCCCTGAACTCTTCAACAACAACATTTTTTTGTATAGTCAGCTTTTCTTCCGAGAAATCTAATCCCAGCATACGGTCTGACTCGAGCCAGAAGGCTGTTTCAATGTTTTGTGCTGGGAGGCTTTCGTAATAGTTGGTAAAATCGTTGGTGGTAAAGGCATTGTTTTCGCCTCCGGCGTGTTGCAGGTGGGTATCGAACTCTGAAACATGAATAGAACCTTCGAACATGAGATGTTCAAAAAGGTGTGCAAATCCGGTTCGGTCGGGGTCTTCATCGCGTGAACCAACATCGTAGAGGAGGTTTACCAGCACCATCGGCGTTGAATTGTCGGTGTGAACAACCACCCTTAACCCATTCTTCAAAACATGTTTTTCAAAACGTACCAACGGGGTCGGGATTTAATTCCTAATAAAAATATCCTGTTTTGAGCGTGGTCTTATTTCATCACGCCATTCGAAGTTAAGCAAGAATCTTTCTTCCTCAGGCAAGTCTTCAAAAGGAACCAGGCTTGCCTCCGGATTTTCGAAAAACCGGATGCCAGCTACCTGGCGGTCTTCGACAAATATAGCAATCCTCGACGAAATGGCTTTGTTTACACCCACAAGGGTGCCATCGTCCTCCAAAACGAAATAAATTGTTTCCCCATTACCGTCCACATCGATTCGGGTGAGTTCATTGTCGGCAAAAAGGCCTGTAATATTTCTTCCCTTTACCTGGTTAAAACCCAATTCGCCCTCCTGTGAAGCAATAAAAGCTGCTTCGAAAAGCCGCGCCATATATACTTCCTCATTGGATGTTAAAATCTCCATTCGGCGCGCAGTAAGTTGGTGAACATCCGACCAGATTATAGGATTGTGATACATATAAATGGTGGAGTCGCTGAAATTGTAAACAATGGAATCAGCCATACCTTGCAGGTCGTGGCGAAAGAATTTTGCCTGGTGGTAGGCAAAAACAAACCGCTGATCGGTGTCTTCGACATAAATGGCCCTCAAGGTATCGGCATGCAAAAAAAGACTGTCGTTTTCGGCAATCACAATCAATACGGCTTCCTGCGTTACTGTGGATAAGCCTTCCTTTTCGAAATGCTCTGCCAGATGGCCGGTAATTAACGTGTTGCGCTCGTTATCTGAGACCATTACATTGCCAACAGCTCTTCCAAAACCAAGGTTACGATCGTAAAAAAGGCTATCGCCCGTAATCGATTGTTCCCCCTGAACAAGATAGGCATCACTGCTGAACCGTGCAATGTCGTTGCGGGTATCGTACCACCCATTTCGGCAAAAAATCGTGTTTTCTTCACTTACAATTTTAGTTGGCCCGAAAAAGTATGCAATCTCTGTTTGGGTATTGTATCGAAGGGTATCCGAAGTCATTACATATTCGGGATTAGTCAGCCGCACACTATCCCTGAAGAAAAAGATTTTTTCATCAACAAAATAAAAACCCCATTCACTGGTGAGTGTATTTTCGGCATTCACTATGGTTCCTCCCCCAGTAAAATTAGCAGTGTTCCTGTTTAGGTCGTAAACCAAACGGTTGGTGGTAAGGGTCATCTGGGGGTCGGTCATCCTGACATTGCCGGTCAGGATGGCAATACGGGTATTACCGTCGTAGTTGAGTTGGTCGCCATAAAGGCTAACGGTATCGTTCACCTGAATAAAGATGTTGCTAAAGGCAATGAATCTGTTTTGCTGGCTAAACAAATGCGCGCTATCGCAATACATTAGCGTTCCCTGGTGGCTGAAACGTACGTTTCCAAGCAACCTCCGCGCATCGGCACCTAATTGCCTGTCGAACTGCAGACTATTGGCCTGAAAGTCAATGGGGGTTTTTGGTTGCCCGAAAGCTATCCCTCCAAAAAGGATGAAGATTAAAAACAACCGGCAACCAAAAACCAAATGGCCCTTTTTTGTCATTTTAAGAAAGAAAGAATACGTACCTGAGAATTTCGGCAAAATTACCAATACCAGTAAACCATTTACTTCTCTCAGGCACAAAAAGGTGGCAAATTTCGGGCCACTTAAAGATTTTTATAATCTTTTGAGAAATAATCGTCGATTTCCTTTTTGATCACCGGGGTAAGCAAAATGATTGCTATCAGGTTGGGAATGGTCATAAAGGTGATTACCATATCAACAAAATTCCACACCAGATCCAATCCCCATACCGCTCCAAAGAAAACAAACACGGCATACAGATAGTAATACGGCTTAATGGCCCCAAAGCCAAAGAGGTACTGCGCTGCCCGCGTTCCATAGTAAGCCCAGCCGATGATGGTCGAAAATGCAAAAAGGAACAAGGCGATCGAAACCAGGTGTTCTGCAATAAAGCCTAAGTTTAACCTGTTAAAACCGGTTTCGAAAGCCAAAATGGTCATCCCAACGCCACGCTCGCCTGATTGCCATGCCCCGGTAACGATAACTGTCAATGCCGTCAGGGTGCAAATGATAAGGGTATCGATAAACGGCTCGAGGCTCGACACCAAACCTTCGCGAATAGGATAAGGCGTTTTCGCTGCCGAATGAGCCATGGGAGCTGAGCCTTGTCCCGCTTCGTTGCTAAACAACCCCCTCCTGACGCCCATGGTAAGGGTAAGAATAAATGCCGAACCGATAAAACCACCGGTGGCGGCAGTTCCTGTAAAAGCATCAGATATTATCATTGCAAATGCAGGAATAATTTGATCTATATGCAGAACAAAAATTGTTATTGCGGCTCCAAAATAAATCAATGCCATTAGTGGTACCAGGCGAGAGGTAACCTCGGCAATTCGTTTGATGCCCCCTATTACAATAAGTAATAATACCAGTGCCAACACCAGGCCTGTAATCCAATGCGGAATTTGATAACTTCCATATAATGCGGCCGAAATGGAGTTGCTCTGGGCCATGTTTCCGGTTCCGAGCGAACACAGCACTGCGGCTCCGGCAAAAACGACGGCTAGCACTTTGGCATATTTCCCCAGTTGATCTTTCAAACCCAGTTCCATGTAATACATTGGCCCACCCGAGACTGTTCCGTCAGGATTCGTTTTCCGGTATTTCAAAGCAAGGGTGCACTCTACAAGCTTGAGCATCATACCAAAAAAACCTGTAACCCACATCCAGAAAACTGCTCCCGGCCCTCCAAAATAAATGGCAAGGGATACACCAACTATATTACCCGTTCCAACCGTGGCAGCAAGAGCTGTGGTTAGGGCTTTGAAATGGTTCACATCGCCATGATCATCCTTTTTGGAATAACGGCCTCTAAGGATGGAAAAGGAGTGCCAGAATTTCCGCACATGCAGGAAGCGGAACTTTATGGCAAAATAAATTCCTGTGGGAACAAGAAAAATGAGGATTAAATAACCACCCACATATTCGTTGTACAATTCGATTATTCTGTTAAAACCTTCAAGAAATTCAGCCATATTTAATTGGTTTTTAGTGATATTTAAATAATGCCAACACTATTCAGGAAAATGATTGAAATGGCCACAGGGGCAATAAACCGGATGATAAACCAAAAGGCATTGAACAATCTTACTTTGAGCACTCCACCGTTTGAAAGCTCGTCTTTTACATCTGAAGCCTTCATAACCCACCCAAGAAAAATTACTATAAGCAATCCTCCCAAAGGCAGCATTATTTTGGAAGCGGTAAAATCGAGAAATCCGAAAAAGTTCAGGTTTCCAATTGTTAAATGGCTTAAAACCCCAAAAGATAAAGTACTGAAAACGCCTACAAAAAGGGCTGAAACAGAGGCCATAATTGTAGCTTTAGTGCGGGTGATTTTAAATTCTTCAATCAGAAATGCCACAACAACTTCGAGAATGGAAATAGCTGAGGTAAGAGCCGCAATGGCTAACAGGATAAAAAACAGAATGGAAATAAAATAACCGCCAGGCATTTGAAGAAAAACCTGTGGAAGAACATGAAACACCAGCCCCGGCCCTTCGCCCGGATTGAGTCCGAAAGCAAATACTGCAGGAAAGATAGCTACACCGGCCAGAGTGGCAATAATGGTATCAGCAAGAGGAACCTGTGTAGCAATCGAAGCCAGATTGTTTTTTTTCCCAATATACGAACCGTAAGTAATCATCGCCCCCATTCCTACGCTCAATGAGAAAAACGCTTGTCCCAAGGCTGCATATATGACTCCTGCATTGATTTGTGAAAAGTCAGGGAAGAACAAAAATCTTAAACCTGCACCTGACCCGGGAAGTGTTACCGATCGGATGGCAATTATTACAAGAAGCAAGGCTAATAAGGGCATCAGAACCTTGTTGGATTTTTCAATGCCTTTTTTAACGCCTGCAAAAACGATAAGCACGGTCATCAGCATGAACACAAACTGCCAGAACAATGGCCAGAAAGTACCTTTATGAAACTCATCGAAAATCATGCTAATCCCCTCAGCGCTGCTTCCCTGAAAGACATTGCCAACAGATTTGGAAATATAAGCAAGAGTCCAGCCTGCAATGGTGGTATAAAATGCCAATATTACAAAGGCAGCAACAATTCCCATTACTCCGATAATCCACCATGCCTTGCCTGGTGCGAGTATCCGGAAAGTGCCAAAAGTGTTTTTCTGCCCCCTGCGCCCGATAATGAATTCTGATAGCATTACCGGAATTCCTAAGACAAGGATTATGCCCAGATAAAACATCAGAAATGCGCCGCCTCCATGCTCACCGGCCATGTACGGAAACCTCCAGATGTTGCCAAGCCCGATTGCTGAACCGGCGGCAGCGCAGATTATGCCAAATTTTGTAGAAAACCCTTCTCGCCCTGATGGTGTTGAGGTATTCATGGTAGCGGTTTTAATTTTTTAAAAGAATTTTCCTGAAAAGGAACCAAAAATAGAAAACTTTCTCTGAATTACGAGAATTTTCCCTAACACAAACCAAAGAAATGAAAACAATAGCTATTGAAGATAAAACCCTTATATTTGGCTAATTCTGCTACGCTGACTATAGGCCAGAGATTGCATAAAATCAAAACATTACCTTCAAGAAGCAAATAATTTGTTGGTTTTCTTGGTCAGAAATCATCCATATATTGAAATTGTAACCAAAGAAATTTCAAGGGTTTAATAAAATCATTTTGCCGCGATTATCTTTGCAGCGCTGTGGATGGCAATACTTAAAATAAACAAATATAAATCATTTAACAAACTATCAAATGGGTAAGAAGAAGCCGGAATTTAAAACCAACCGTGCACTGAGATTTTATTTCGAAGTTTTAGGCCTTGACAGGCTTCATTATGGCCTTTGGGAAGATGCTGATCCGCGTACCCTCGAGGGGGTAAAGGTCGCCCAAAAACGATATGAAGACTTTCTGTTTGAGAAGATAAAGAATTTAGCTGAAAATCCAGCCAAAACGACCATTCTAGATGTAGGTTGTGGAAGCGGGGTAATGTCGGAAACTTTACACAATAGTGGTTTCGACGTGGAAGGCCTTTCACCCGACATGTATCAGATGGAAGTCTTTGAGAAACGCCTGCCGGGAAGATTCATTCTGGCCAAATTCCAGCATCTTGTTCCCAAAAAAAAGTACGATATCGTTCTGATGAGCGAGTCGGCGCAATATATTCCGATCGACCTCCTATTTGAGACAGCAGGGGATTGTCTGCCAGAATCGGGTTACCTGATGGTGTGCGACTATTTCCGAAAGGAAAATACCTTTGGCCCAATGGGAAAAAGCGGACACAAGTTGAAAGCGTTCCTCGAAAAAGCCAAGGAAAAAGGATTTGAGTTGATAGAAGAATTGGACATAACCGAACAAACAACTCCAACCCTGGATACGGCAAGGATGTTTGTAGAAAGATATGTGTATCCGACCGTTGATATCATTGCCGACCGTTTTCAGGAAAAGAAGCCCAGACTCTTTAAACTGGTCAAATGGCTCCTCAGGAAAAAAATAGTCAAAATCAAAGATGATATTTCACTCCTCAACTCTGAAGAGTTTGCCCGTCAAAAACGGTATATGTATTTCCTTTTTCAGAAGAGATCATAGGCGCTTCCGGGAACCGGACTTTTTACCCGACAGCCTACATTTCAAAAAGTTTTATTATATTTAAAATCTTTTAACGGAATCCCCCTTCCATTAAGTCAGCCGGTTACTGAACCTGTTTTATTACGCTTTGTCGTAAGAAATTAATAGGCGGTTTACCATGAAATGGAAAGATTTTTTTTACTTCAGCCGGGGCGAACGAAACGGCATCGTGGTTTTGCTGGTGTTGATATTGCTTGCCTTGTTTGCACCAACAATTTACCGTGCTTTACACAGGCCGCCCGTTTACGACCATGCTGCCTTCGAAACTGCTGTCAATGATTTTGAGGAGCGGCTCGCAGCCATGCGTGCAGCTGCCGAAGCCGAAAGGTTGCTTCGCAGGTCAACACGGGGCAGGACAGATGCTGCTGAAAACCTAAGGCTTACTCCATTTCCGTTTAACCCGAATGAGTTGCCTGTTTCCGAATGGGAGCGGATGGGGTTGCCTGCTCATGTAGTCAGAACAATTAAAAACTTTGAAACTGCCGGCGGCACTTTCCGTTTTAAGGAGGATTTGCAGCGAATTTTTCCGTTGACCGACGAAATGTATGCCCAACTTGAGCCTTACATCAATCTTCCCTCCCGCCCCATAACTCACGCCCCTCCGGCCAGTCTGAGCCGTTTTTCCGAATCGGGCTCAGGGGAAACATTGCGCGAAGCGCTCATGATCAACATCAACATGGCCGACAGTGCCGAGTTGGTGCGATTGCACGGCATCGGACCCTCGTTCAGCCGCCGTATAATCAACTATCGAGATCGCCTGGGCGGATTCCGCTACCACTACCAATTGCTCGAAGTATTTGGAATGGACAGCGCACGATTGGCTGGATTTCGGGACAATCTGGTGATTGACACCCTTTTGATAAGAAAAATCAACATCAATGTGGCCGAATGGGCCGATTTGGTTCGCCATCCGTATATCGACAGGAACATTGCCAATTCACTTATAGCCATCAGGCGCCAACATGGGCCGTTCCAATCGGTTCATGAAATAAAAAGATCGCATCTGATCACCGAAGAACTCTACCTCAAACTATCCCCTTACCTTTCGGTAGATTAATAATTTTACAAATTTGAAGAATTGAGTCCGGTCTAAGAAGTAATCAACAAAACAGCTATTTGGTTTTTAGACTATACTCAGGATTCTTTAAAGTGAACTTTTGCCCTCAGGACTTCTTTTGGCGGCAAGAAATTCCTTACTGCTTGTAATATTTGGCATTTCCCTTCAAAACTGCGCCTAAAAATTTCTCCACCTTAAACAATTCAGGGTGAATTTGGTTATTTTAATGCAGACTAAATTAAAATTAATCTATCAAAGTCTTAAACAATGAAACTTTTAGGCATTATTGTAATTATTGCTGCGGCAGCCATATTTTCAACTGCTTCTTATGGCCTGTCGGCCAATTATTACAAATCAGAACTTGTTAATCACACAGAAAAAAATACAAAAATCATGAACGAAGAACCCAAAAAATTTGTGCTGCCTCCATTACCCTATGCTTTTGATGCACTGGAACCCTACATCGATAAAATGACCATGGAGGTGCATCATGGCCGGCATCATCAGGCATTTATCAACAACCTCAACAATGCCGTGGCAGGAACAGAACTTGAAGGCCGCGACATACTCGAAATACTTGCAAATGTGAGCAAGTATCCGACTGCGGTACGCAATAATGCCGGTGGCCATTGGAACCATTACCTGTTTTGGCAGATTATGGGTCCCGACGGAGGCGGCAAGCCTTCAGGTGCGCTCCTGAAAGCCCTTGAAGAACGATTTGGTTCGTTCGATAGTTTTAAGGAGCAGTTCAACCAGGCATCCATGTCGGTATTTGGCAGCGGGTGGGCCTGGCTGATTGTTGATGCCGAAAGGAAGTTGCAAATTACCACCACCCCCAATCAGGACAACCCCCTGATGGATGTTGCCTCAAAAAGAGGCATGCCTATTTTTGGCCTCGATGTGTGGGAGCATGCATACTACCTGAAATACCAAAACCGCCGGGTTGAGTATGTGACCAACTTTTGGAATGTGGTTAACTGGAAAGAAGTGGAAAGACGCTATCACGAAGCCGTAAAATAAATTTGTTCCGGAAGTGAATTGTTGAATGGCGGAAGGTTTCCTATAATCAGAATTTTTCGCCTGATCATACCAGGAACGATGGAGAAAGGACTAGACCTTCTCTATTGTTCCTGGTTTTTTTTCGAGAAAAACCAGGCAGCGTATATCCAGCCTTAAATAAGACAGCTCTCTATGGGTAAAAATGAATCATTAGTTTCATTGGGAATGGGTTATTTTCTTGTTCTATAGCTAAGTTATAATTACGGGATTAACAAAAAGAAACTGATAACAGGCATTGAGATTTGAAGTAT
>DATIKH010000120.1:0-29244 GCA_035477775.1 Bacteroidales bacterium
CAGGCTTTAAGCCGTTTTTTTGGGCTTGGGCTTGACAACTGGCGGCCTGTAAACCTGCCCGAAGGCCCCCTGGCGGTTGTTACCCCGGCTTACCTCCCCCAATCGGAAACAGGGTTGTTTATCGATCTCAGCCTTCAGGCCTACCCTATTGCCCATGACGACAGGGCTCTGAGAAGCAACCCGGCCGGATTTGAAAAACTTCGAGAAGAATATCCCATCCGCCGCGAGCCTCCTGCCCTGAGAGTTAATGCTGCAGAACTAAACGCTGGTTACCGGGATTTTGTAATCAGGTTGGGGTATCAGATTGCAGATGGCTGATACTGCAGCTTATTATCCCCACCCACAAATACTTCTGTTTGTCCCTGCTTTTTAGAATAATCCGGCTTAATAACCGACCGGCAGGCGCACCGTGAATACAGCCCCACCCCCCGGCCTGTCCGAAACGGTGATGTTTCCCTGGTGTTTCTCTACGATGCTCTTCGAAATAGAGAGGCCCAAACCAAGACCAAACTCTCCGCCGGCAGCCTTGGTTGTAAAACTGGGACTAAATATTTTCTTTTTAACCTTGCTGGGAATACCGGGACCGGTATCGGCAATGTCAACCCACACGGAACCAGATTCGTCGTAACGACAGGAGACAAACAACCTGCCCTTTTCTTCCATGGCATCGCAGGCATTGATGATGATGTTGGTCCATATCTGGTTTACTTCTCCCGGATAGCAGTTTACCAGAGGAATTTCCGGGAGGTTGAGATCTACCTCTATATTTTTAAGCCTGCTGCCGAGGATCATGAGCGTTTCACCAATGCCCTTTCTGATATCCATCTTTTCGCGTTCACCCTTGTTGTGCCTGCTGAAACTTCTCAAACTTTTCACAAGATTCTCGATCCTGCTTGCCGACAGTTTGATGCTGTTGGTAAAGACTCCGGTCTGGAAGGCTTCGAGATAGAGTTCGAGCAACTCTCTTTTTCTTGAATCTGCGGCATAAGGAATTAGGGCTTCAAAGGCATCGGGAGGCATTTCCGACATCAGCCTAATTTCAGGCCTTCCCAGATCAGGATACTTTTCGGCAAGGTTCCTGGTTTTTTCTCTTTGCCCTTCGCTGCTTACAAATTCGCGCTGTTGCCCGCTTTCAAAAAAAAACCGCATCAGGCTCTTTTCCTGAATCTCGGCACTTTTATCGAACATCTCCGGCAAATTCTTAACCAGAAAATCGACTGATCGCAACAAAGCCGAAGCAGGGTTGTTCATCTCATGGGCCAGACCTGCTGTGAGTTCACCCAACACAGCCATTTTTTCTTGCGAAATAAGCATATTGCGTGTCTTTTCCAACACTTTGATGGTATGCTTCAGCTGGTCCTTTTCCTTTTCAAGTTCACGCGATAAGTTGTCAACTTCCACATGAAGCATCACCACCCGTTTGTAGCGGTGGGCCAGATTGGAAAAGACCATCCCTTGAAGCGTATGACTAATATTGGGATATTGGTTGTTTATCTCTTCGAAACTCTGGTGGTTAATAGCCAGCAAGGTTACGTCGGAATGTGCCCTTGAAGTGGTAAATACCGGCTTTCCGGTGTGAAACGACAAGAGTCCGAAAAAATCGCCAGGCTCCTGAAGGTCAATTATGGTGCTGAGGTTGTCGCCTTCTTTTTCCATGCATACCTGCCCTTCAAGAATTACAAAAAGGCAGTCGTTTTCCTGACCTTCCCTGAGTATTACCTCTCCTGAGTTGTATTTGCGTATCAGCCCCTGCAGCCACGTCGAATCGGGCAGCATGCTATTTATGGTATTTACGATGTCGGCATTGCTGACAAAATTTCGCCGGAAAGTGGCCATACCATTTTTCTTAAAAAATTCTACTTATGGAATTTTGCTCAAATCAGATGTAGCCCCTGCTGCGAATCTCCTCCTGGATTCTGACGGGGTCAAGTACCGACATATACCTGAGCAACTCTTTTTCGGTAGCGATAACATACTGGGTGAGTTCCAGGCGGACAATCTCCAGAAGTTCTTCAGGGTTCCAGGGCTTGGCAATATAATGGTTTAACCTGGCTTTGTTTACGGCCATAATGGTATCTTCCAGGCCAGCCTGGCCGGTAATTAAAATTTTTCGGGTATTTCTGGTAAATGGGTTATTTTGCATTTCAATAAGCAGGTCAACCCCATATTCGCCCGGCATAATATGATCGCAAAGTGCCAACCCGATCCGGCCGCCCTGCTGATGTATTTCCTTAATGAGTTTGCGGGCTTCGGCAACTGAAGAAGCCACTTCAATAGGAAAAACCTCCTCCATTTCCTCCAGATCTTTCACGATCACATCAAGAACCTGGGGTTCATCTTCAACGCAAATAATATAGATTTCCGACATACGCAACCTTGTATTTAATAAACTAAAATAGGCCAAATTGTCAACGCAAACACCAGTGCCACCAGGAGGCCAATCAGGCCCACAACCAATCCAACCCTGGCCATATCTGAAGTTTTAACCATACCTGTACTCATGGCAATGGCATTGGGCGGTGTGGAAATGGGCAAAACCATCGACAAACTGCATGCGGCCCCAATGATTAACGCCGAAAGCACCAGGCTGAATCCTTCACCTGCGCCACCGGAAACTGCCAGGCTCACTGCCAGGGGAATCACCAGAGTGGCTGCAACGGTGTTCGACAGGAAAATGGAAATCAGATAAGCAACCAACCCAAATGCTAGGATTAAAGCAAGTTCCGGAAAAACAGCCCAGTTCAGACCCCCTACTACCCAGGCAGCCAGGCCCGTATTTTCCATACTGATTCCTAAAGCGATACCACCGGCAACGAGCCAGAGAACTTCCCAGGGAAGTTTACGTATATCTTCGGTTGCCAGAACACCCGACATGGTAAGGCCTACAATCGGCAACAAGGCTACAATGGCGTTGGGAATTCCATGGAGGGCTTCTGTTATCCATAGAAATAAAGTGAGGCCAAAAATTGAATAAAGCAGCAAAGCTCGGGGAGAACGATCAAAGGAGCTTTCCATCTGAAGATTAAAACTTTTTACCGAAGGTGGAAAAAATTTACGCATGACAGCCCAGGCGAAAAGGATTAAAATAATTACAAAGGGCACCATCAGTGCCATCCATTTTCCAAAAGTTATATCGATACCCTGGCCGTTGAGTGCAGCCAGAACAATGGCATTGGGAGGTGTACCGATAGGAGTAGCAAGCCCACCTAAGTTTGCAGCTACGGGAATGCTCAAAAGCAGCCAGATGCGCAATTTGTCGTTTTTGCTTACCTGCATGGCTATAGGCATGGCAACCGTCATCATCATGGCGGTAGTGGCAGTGTTGCTCATAAATGCCGAAATGCCGGCAGTAATTGCCATGAGCCCAAGCACAATAAAGGCTGGTTTGCTGCCGAATGGTTTTAACAGGAAGCCTGTAATGTTTCTATCAAGGTTATGCTTAACAGCCCCTGCAGCCAACATAAAACCGGCCAGAAAAAGGATTATGATCGGATTGGCAAGGGTACCGATAAAATTGGTAAAAGACACGGGCGTAAAACCAATGAATTTGTGTCGGGCATTGCTTACAATCTCGGCACCGGGCTCCAGTTCAACTGCACGAACAATTGCCCGCTCCCCCACTCCCAGCACTTCAACTTCAACAACCTGATAGGTGCGTTCCCCGGTTTTAAGGTACAACCGATTGCCGTCAAGTGCCGTTACCGGAACCGACCAGGCGTTGCCTTCAGCCTGAAGTGGGATTTCGCCCGGAAGCTCACCATCGCCGAACAGCACTCCCTGTGAACTGAGTAAAAAGGATTGAAGCAGGATTACCAACAAGGAAGTCGCATATATAGGAATCGGCTCGAAGACCCACAAAAGGGCAGCCAGAAGAAATATTCCCAGAGCTACATGACCTGCCAGTGCCAAACCTTCGAAATGGAAAAACAATGGAAGGCAGAATCCTGCAATTCCTAAAAAAAGTCCTAAAAAAGTCTTATTGGTAATTATCCGAAACCCTTTTCTCTCCGTCATACCATTTCATTTGGGTTAAATTCGCAATCAAAATTATTCAGAAAGGCACATAATTAATCAGATTTCTAGAACCAATCCCCTTTAAAAAATATCAAAAAAACCATTGAAAGGAAGAAATTGGCAGAAGTTCCGGTATCATTTTCATTGATATTTTTCCATATAGCTGATTTTAATATGGACGCGGTACATTGTTTTAATTTCGGGATTGAATGCAGAAATAATTTAGAACCCTTCTAAACTGTCTTTTTGGTGACGGAATTTGGAAGTAAAATTAAAGAATTTTGCTCAGAAATGATAATTTTGTCCAGCTATAGGGAAACAGGTATTTTGCCAAATAAAATAAATTAAAAATGAGAAGGCGTGATTTTCTAAAAAAAGGGGTTTTCTACTCATTGCTTGTGGGTTTATATACCTCGACGATTGGTCGCATTTCAAAGGCGATTGCTCAAAGACCAGCTCCAAGAGCTGCCGCAGGGTACGACCTGGTAGCGGTTCGCGGAGGAGAGCCGGTAGCTATGTACCGCAGGGCCATACAAGAATTGGGTGGCATGCAGCGATATGTGAAAAGCGGCCAACGGGTAGTGGTAAAGCCCAATATGGCCTGGGATCTTCCACCCGAAAGGGGTGCCAATACCAACCCTGAATTGGTGGGTGCTATTGTAAGAGATTGTTTCGCTGCCGGAGCAAGCCGGGTTTTTGTTTTCGACCACACAGTGGATCAATGGCAACGGGCATATACCAACAGCGGCATCGAACAGGCAGCCCGTGAGGCAGGAGCATTGGTAGTTCCAGGAAACCTGGAACGCGATTACCAGGAAGTACAGATACCCGGGGCCCGCAGACTTCGTACTGCAAGGGTACATCAGCAAATCATCGAAGCCGACGTGGTCATTAATGTTCCCATTCTGAAGCATCATGGTTCAACCACAGTAACCATCGCCATGAAAAACCTCATGGGCATTGTTTGGGACAGGCGATTCTGGCACCTAAACGACCTGCATCAGTGCATTGCCGACTTTTGCCTTTACAGAAAGCCCGACCTGAACATTGTTGACGGTTATCTTGTAATGACCCGGAATGGTCCAAGGGGCACTTCTACAGCCGACCTTACCGTAATGAAAAGCTTGATTATTTCATCTGACATTGTAGCCGCTGACGCTGCAAGCACCCTGATTTTCGGGCAGCAACCCCGCGACATCGGGCATATCAGGATCGGAGCCGAAATGGGCATTGGTCAAATGAATCTTGAAGCTTTGAACATTAAACGAATAGCTATTTAAAATCTGCGCCTTAAATCATGAAACTTGGTTATTTAAAAAATGTCCGGATCGTTGTATCCTTGGCCGTCCTTTTGCTGTTGCTCCTGTTTTTTATAGATATCGGAACCGGTTTTCTGCAGGGGGTTACTGATTTCTTTATTCGCCTGCAACTCATTCCATCCATTTTCAGGTTCCTGGCACTTTTTTTCACCATCTCGGGTTTGGGATTTGTGCTTGTTTTGGCCATAACCTGGCTGGTTGGACGGGTATATTGTTCGTCCATTTGTCCTTTGGGCACCTTTCAGGATATTATTATAGCCATTGCCAGGGTGTTCAAAAAGAAGAAAAACCGCAAGTTTGCCTATTCCGCAAATCCTAAAAACCCTATCAGGTACGGTGTTTTGGGAGCAACCATAATCGTTTGGTTATCCGGAAGCCTTTTTCTTATTAATCTGTTAGACCCTTTTTCGAACTTCGGAAAGATCAGTGTAACTTTTTTTAAGCCTGCCTATATCTGGTTGAATAATCAGTTATCGTTTCTTCTCGAACGGTTTTATATCTATGCTGTAGATCCGCTGGCACCGGTATCCATGACAATTGAAGTAATTCTGGTCTCAGCGGTCATTTTCATCACATTGGTCGTCATGTCGGCCCTTCGCGGAAGGTTGTTCTGCAACACCCTATGTCCTGCAGGTGCTATGCTGAGTCTGGTTTCCCGAAAACAGGTCTTTCAGATCACATTCAACGAGGAAGCATGCAATTTTTGTGGCAGGTGCGAAAGGGTATGCAAAGCTGAGTGCCTTAACAGTAAAACGAAAACCATCGACCACAGCCGGTGCGTGGGATGCTTCAACTGTTTCAATGCTTGCAGCAACGAAGGCCTTTCATACAGCCGTAAAGTGGCGGTGGTAGCCAAGCCTGCCACAGAGCCAAAAGTCAATGCCGGAAAGCGGCAATTTATGTTAGCGCTGGCTACAGGACTCCTTTCGATTCCCTTGTTTAAAAATACGTCCAAAGCAAAAGGGTTTGGCCGGCCTGGCCTGGTGCCTACCGGAACCACCATGCCGATAATCCCTCCGGGGGCGTTAAGCCACGATCATTTCACTTCGCATTGCACATCCTGTTACCTGTGTGTGGGAGTCTGCCCAAAAAATGTAATTGTGCCCACCATGTTCGGGCATGGCCTGCAGGGAATCATGCAGCCAAAGCTCGATTTTCACAAGAGTTTTTGCAATTTCGACTGCGTAAGATGCTGCGAAGTGTGCCCAACAGGCGCCATTACACCGCAAACCCTCGAACAAAAACAAACCATACAGATTGGTATTGCCGTTTTTATGGTTGAAAGTTGTATTGTAACCATCGACCGGACCGATTGCGGAGCCTGCTCGGAACATTGCCCTACCAAGGCGGTTGACATGGTTCTGTGGGACAACCTCAGAATACCCGAAGTAACTCCTGATTTGTGTATAGGATGCGGCGCATGCGAGTTTGCATGCCCTACCTATCCCTACAAAGCCATCTATGTAGAAAGTAACCCGGTGCACAAGCAGGCAAGACCCATCGAGGAAAGTGAAGGGCCGCAGGAAGACGCCCTGGATGAGTTTCCTTTCTAACTTTACGATTTCTTCAAACTTTGGGCGCTTATCACGGTTGATGGATGCCTTTCAATATGCTGGTAATCAATCTATTGTAACTACTTTTTAGTTATTCTGTTAGGGGCTAAATAACCGATAATGAGTAACTTTTTACCGCAAGGAACGCGAGGGAAAATCGCAAGGAACGCAAAAAAAGTAGAAAAATGACTGAAAACGAATTGTCTAAAGTAGTTTTTGATGCAGCGCTTAAAGTTCATCAGAATTTAGGCCCTGGACTTTTGGAAAGCGCTTATGAAGAATGTTTGTTTTATGAATTGCATAAAACTGGATTGTTCGTGCAAAAGCAGAAACCGCTTCCTTTGATTTATGAAGAAGTGAAGCTTGAAGTAGGCTACAGGGTAGATATAATGCTTGAGAACAAACTAATTGTTGAAGTTAAAGCTGTAGATGCTTTAAACGATGTTCATTTAGCTCAGGTTTTGACCTATTTGAAATTGTCTGGTTGCAAACTTGGCTTACTTATAAATTTCAATGTAACATTGATTAAAAACGGAATAAAAAGAGTAGTAAAAAACCTTTAGCGCTCCTTGCGAAAACTTTGCGCACCTTGCGGTTAAACTCTTATGAAACTACTTTTTTAGGTATTATATTAGTAGCCATATTGCACAAAGGGAGGAACTAAAACTGAAAGCCTCTGAGCACATAATGGCGTCAGAGGCTTTTTTAATGGGTTTCAGGCATTTTGTCCCAAAACCAATGAATAAGGTACTTTAATATGCAGCAACCAGGTTAACCTTCAGGTTCACATTGTCGTTGATCAGGTTGTCGCCAAGGTTTTCGAAAAAGCGGCCTGAGCCAAAGCGTACATCGTACACAGCGCGGTCGAAATAGAAGTCGGCATTTGCCACTACTTGGCCTTCGGTGTGGTTGATCAGGGCATCGAATGCAATACCCTGGGTAATTCCTTTAATGGTCAGATTTCCCGAAACACGGTAGTTGGGCGCACCCTCAGCCGCTCCTTCGATTGGCTCAAACTGTACCAACTGAATAGAGGCTTCCGGAAAAGTTGCAACACTGAAAAAGTCATCAGACTCCAAGTGGCCTTTCAGGCTGGCAGCCGGACCCGGGTCGGTAATATCTACTACCTGAATTGTGGTCATGTCGATAACCACATTTCCGCCCCAAATTCTTCCGTCGAAAACATAAAGTTCTCCAGATTTTACGTTGATGGTGCCATAATGCCCGTCGCCCGTGATTTTTTGGCCGAGCCATTCTACACTGCTTGCTGCCGGGTCAACTGCAGCACGGGTTACTTCTTCGGGCACTTCGCCTGCTTCGAGACGCTCAATTACTTCTGCCTTGTTAACACGGGGTGCACACGCGGCGAAAGAGACTGCAACCACAGCCAGGATTGCAATATACTTTAATCTGTTCATTTTTGCCATTTTAATTTAATTTTCGAAATTTGTTGATTTACAAAAATTAAAAACCAACAAGGCATTGTTTTGTTCAAAAGCGGTTTTCTTTTTAATGAAAATTATTAGATAAACAGCAACTTATAAAGACAAATTAATAGTTGTTAAAAAGTTAACATTTGGAATTTTTCCTATATTTGCAGCGCAAAAAACACACCTTGCTATTACATATTAAGTGTTTTTCGTAATCACAAATACCAACCGTTTTATATTTTCGCAAACTCAACAGTAAAGTGTTTTAATTCAAAGAAATATGCAAACCAAACTCCAGGAGTTAACAGAAAAAATCTATCAGGAAGGTGTAGAGAAGGCTCAGTCAGAGGCCGACAAAATTTTGAGCGAAGCCAAAATTCAGGCAGCTGAGATCATTGCCAGAGCACAGAAAGAAGCCGAAAACCTGCTTGGCGAGGCAGGCAAAGAATCAAACACCCTCAGGAAAAACGCATTGAACGAATTGCAATTGGCAGGCAGGCAATTGGTTTCCGATATCAAATTAAAGATCGTTGAGTTGGTGGAATACAAAAGCCTTTCCCCTCAAACCAAAGAAGCTTTCAATGACCAGGTTTTTGTGAAGGAACTCATCATGACCACCCTGAAAAACTGGAAAGCCAATTCGGCAGAAACGGTTGACATGGAAGTACTGCTGCCTGCAGCAAAGCAAAAAGAGTTTGAGTCGTATATAAAAGATCAGGTAAATGCGTTGTTTGGTAAAGGAGTGCAAATTTCCTTCTCAGAGCGCATCGAATCAGGTTTCAAAATAGGCCCCAAAGACGGAGGGTACATGATTTCGTTTACCGGAGATGATTTCGAAAACTTCTTCCAAACCTATTTGCGCCCCCGACTGGTGGAACTGTTGTATGGCCAGAAACAGTAACCGGTTTAAATCATCTCTTATCCAGGTAAATAACTAAAATCCTGACCTACGTGAAGCGAAATTATTATTGTTTGGTTGCAGGCTTGCAGGATATTACCATCGACATCCACAAAGTTCAATTTTCGCAGGTTGCATTCTGCAAGGAACTGAAGGCTGAACTGCATCCTGAAGATTATCTGCTGGTGGAGCAACTGTGTCTTCCCATCGACAATAAAAACCTGCTCAACCTGCTGACAAAAAGCGGCAAACCCTTTAGCGAGAACGGAAATTACGGGCAGGAAATTCTGGAAGATAACATAAAAGAACCTGCTGCACTTCCTGATTACATGGTGCAGTTCGTCACTGCTTTCAAAGCCAAAACACCTCTTATTCCCGAAATGAGTCCGGAGAATGAGCTCACGAGCCTGTTCTTTGACCACGTATGCAATTCTTCCAACGAATTCATACGAAACTGGTACACGTTCGAGCTCAACCTGCGCAACCTTGTGGTGGCATTGCTATCGCGCAAACATGGGCTTCCATTTGAGAATCAGATCATCGGCTCAGGTGAAATATCACAGGCCATAAAAAAAAGCCATGCACGCGACTTCGGCCTTTCTGGCGAGTTGCCTTTTTTGGATGAAATAGCTAATCTGGTCCGCAACGACAACATTCAAGAACGAGAGAAGGCCATAGACAATATCCGGTGGAGTTATCTCGATGAAGTTACTTTTTTCGACTATTTTACCATCGACAAGGTTCTTGCTTACACCCTGAAGCTGGGTATTATTGACCGTTGGCTGGCAATTGACAAGGATCATGGCAATGAGCTTTTCAAAAAACTGTTGGCCGAACTGAAATCGAGCTACAAATTACCCGAAACATTTAAAGACAAATAAAATAAATATGATTACAATCGGTAAGGTAACCGGAATTATTTCGAACCTTGTTATTGTTGAAACCGAAGGAAAGGTATCGCAAAACGAAATATGCTTCATTGAGCATGGCGGCACAAAGCTGATGGCCGAGGTCATAAAAATTCTGGGAAAGAAAGTATATGTGCAGGTGTTTGAAAGCACCCGTGGTCTTAAAGTAGGCAGTCCGGTAGAGTTTGCGGGGCACATGCTCGAAGTTACGCTGGGCCCGGGCCTGCTCTCGAAAAACTACGACGGACTGCAAAACGACCTCAATAAAATGGATGGTGTTTTTCTGAAAAAGGGTGATTATACAGAGGCCCTCGACTCAGACAAGCCCTACAGTTTTTCTCCTCTGGCCGAACCCGGCCAAAAGGTTACAGCCGGAAGCTGGCTGGGTGAGGTCAAAGAAAACTGGATTCCGCACAAAATCATGGTGCCCTTCAAAATGACCGAAGAATACACCCTGGTAAGCATCAGCGCGCCCGGCGAATATACCGTAAACCAAACCATTGCGGTAGTGAAAGACAAGGGCGGCAAGGAAATCAACATTACCATGGCACAGAAATGGCCGGTAAAGGTTGCTGTGCGTGCATACAAAGAAAAACCCCGTCCGTTTAAGATTCTTGAAACCGGAATCAGGGTAATGGACACCCTGAACCCCATTGCCGAAGGTGGCACCGGATTCATCCCCGGACCATTCGGGTCGGGCAAGACGGTTTTGCAGCACAATATTTCGAAAAATGCCGAGGCCGACCTGGTAGTGATTGCTGCCTGCGGCGAAAGGGCCAACGAAGTTGTGGAGATTTTCACAGAGTTTCCGCACCTTGACGACCCCCGCAGCGGCCGCAAGCTCATGGAGCGCACCACCATCATTGCCAATACCTCAAACATGCCCGTAGCCGCCCGCGAAGCATCGGTTTACACGGCTATGACCATTGCCGAATATTACCGCTCAATGGGATTGAAGGTGCTTTTGCTGGCCGACTCTACCTCGCGTTGGGCCCAGGCGCTGCGCGAAATGTCGAACCGTATGGAGGAACTTCCCGGACCCGACGGGTTCCCGATGGACCTTCCTGCAATCATCTCGAATTTTTACTCCAGGGCTGGCTTTGTTTACCTCAACAACGGCAATACAGGCTCCATCACCTTCATCGGCACGGTGTCGCCTGCAGGTGGTAACCTGAAGGAACCCGTTACCGAGGCCACAAAGAAGGCAGCCCGCTGTTTCTATGCACTTTCGCAGGCACGGGCCGACAGCAAAAGGTATCCGGCCATCGACCCCATCGACAGCTATTCCAAATACCTTGAGTATCCCGAAATTACCGAGTACCTCAACCAAAATGTGGCCTCGAACTGGACTGCCAACGTTTTCGAAGCAAAAGACATCCTGTTGCGCGGCAAAGAAACCCACGAACAGATCAACATTCTTGGCGACGACGGAGTGCCCCTGAGCTACCACCTTAAATACTGGAAAGCCGAGCTTATCGATTTTGTGATCCTTCAGCAGGATGCTTTCGACAAGATCGACGGTTCGACCCGCCTCAACCGCCAGCACTACATGCTTGAAAAAGTACTGTGGATATGCAGATCCGATTTCGGCTTCGACTCGTTTGAGGAAGTGAACCCCTATTTCAAAAGGGTAATAAACCAGATTAAGCAAATGAACTATTCGGAGTTCGAATCCGAAGCCTTTGCAACATACGAAAAAGGACTTGAAAACATAATTCAGGAAAGGAAGATTGCGTAATGGAAAAGAACACAAAAGCGTTTCAGCGCGTTTACACCAAGCTGTTTCAGCTTACCAAGGCTACCGTTTCGCTCAACGCAACCGGTATTGGCAACGAGGAGCTTGCTTTGGTTGACGGTCGGTTGGCACAGGTAGTAAAAATTATGGGCGATGTGGTTACTTTGCAGGTGTTTGCAGGTACCGAAGGCATTGCCACCAATGCCGAGGTTGTTTTCACCGGTAAAGCCCCAACGCTGAAAGTGAGCGATGACCTTGCCGGAAGGTTCTTCAATGCCTATGGCGAACCCCTCGATGGCGGCCAGATTATGGGCGAGGAGCGCGAAATTGGCGGGCCAAGCGTAAACCCTGTCCGCCGCAAGCAGCCTTCAGAACTTATTGCAACCGGTATCGCAGGTATTGACCTGAACAACTCGTTGGTTACCGGCCAGAAGATACCCTTCTTCGCTGACCCCGACCAGCCTTTCAACCAGGTAATGGCCATGGTTGCCCTCAGGGCACAAGCCGATAAGATCATTCTGGGCGGCATTGGCCTCACCAACGACGACTATCTTTATTTCAAGCAGGTTTTCGACAACGCCGGCGCCCTCGACCGGATTGTAGGGTTCATCAACACCACCGAAAACCCACCAGTGGAGCGGCTTCTGGTTCCGGATATGGCGCTTACCGCAGCCGAATACTACGCCGTGGAGCGGCAGCAAAAAGTACTGGTTCTGCTTACCGACATGACCCTCTTTGCCGATGCACTGAGTATCGTTTCGAACCGCATGGACCAAATCCCGTCGAAAGACAGTATGCCCGGATCGCTCTATTCCGACCTGGCCAGATTGTATGAAAAAGCAGTACAGTTTCCCGAAGGCGGATCCATTACCATCATCGCCGTTACAACCCTTTCGGGCGGCGACATCACCCATGCCATCCCCGACAACACGGGCTATATCACCGAAGGCCAGCTCTTCCTGCGAAAAGACAGCGATGTAGGCAAAGTAATCGTTGACCCGTTCCGGAGCCTTTCGCGCCTGAAGCAGTTGGTAATCGGAAAGAAAACGCGTAAGGATCACCCACAGGTGATGAATGCAGCCGTAAGGCTTTATGCCGATGCGGCCAACGCCAAAACCAAACTCGAAAACGGGTTCGACCTGACCAACTACGACGAGCGCACCCTGGATTTTGCCCGTGAATACTCGGAGAAACTCCTGGCTATCGACGTGAACATCGACGTTGACACCATGCTCGAAACCGCCTACGATCTGTTTCGCAAGTATTTCAGCCCTGCCGAAGTGGGCATCCGCGAGGAGTTCATAGAAAAATACTGGAAGAAAAACTAAGATGTCCATTAAATTTCAATATAATAAGACAGCCCTTCAGCACATCAACAAGCAGCTGAAAATACGGGAGCGCGCCCTGCCCACGCTCAAAAACAAGGAAGCTGCCCTGCGTGTTGAAGTGAAAAAGGCCAAAACCACCGCCGAGGAGTTCGAAGAGAAGCTCCAGGCACGCCTGGAGTTATATCAAAAGGCCATTGAGCTGTGGGACGAGTTCGACAATGAACTGGTGGTAATTGACGACGTGTTGCTTTCCGTGAAGAAAATTGCCGGGGTGAAAACTCCCGTTCTTGACGAAGTGAAATTCTCGGTAAAGGAGTTCAGCCGTTTCAACACGCCGGGCTGGTACCTCGACGGCATTGCCCTGGTGAAAGAACTTGCCCTGATTGCCATTGAGCGCGAGGTCTTTTTTCAGAAAATGCAGTTGCTCGACCGGGCACGCCGCAAAACAACCCAAAAGGTAAATCTCTACGAAAAGGTGCAAATTCCGGGATTTCAGACTGCCATACTCAAAATAAAACGATACCTGGAGGACGAAGAGAACCTCTCCAAAGCCGGCCAGAAAATCGTTAAATCACGGATTCAGGAAATGGAGGTGAGCGCATGATAGCCCCGATGACCAAATATTCGTTCCTGGTTTATCATAAGGAATACGATGCTTTCCTTGAGCAACTCCGCCAACTTGGCGTGGTACATCTCATCGAAAAACAAAAGGATGTTTCGGATGCCATCTTTGAGAAGTTCGAACAAATCAAAAAGGTAAACGCTGTTGCCAGATTTCTAACCAAGAGGCTTAAAGACGACCAAACCCCGGCCGAAACCTCAACCGGCGGCAAGGAAGCTTACGAGGAAGTGGAACGCCTTCAGCAAGAACTGGAGAATAAGCTGCAACAATTAGCTGTTCTTCGCAAAGAAATTTCGTATGCTGCCCTCTGGGGTGATTTTTCTCCAAAGACCATCGAAAACATACGCTCGCAGGGAGTAAAAGTTAAATTTTACTCGGTATCGATCCGGAAATTCAACGACACCTGGCTTCAGACCCACCCGCTGGCGGTAATCAATCAACAGGCAGGTATGTATTACCTGGTTGGATTCTTTCGCGATGGAAACGAGGATGACCTTGGCCTTGAAGAGATGCGGATACCCGAACGGCCGGTTGCTGAGTTGTTGTTTTATGAAAACAACCTGAAAGCCGACATCGACCAAATTGAAACTACTTTCGACCGAATTGCCGTGCAGCAATTAAATGCCATTCACCACTTTGCGCAAATTCTGGTTGAAGAAACACAGTTTGCCCGTATGGTACACAACACCGTAAAGGAAGCTGATGAGAAAGTGATGCTGCTCGAAGGCTGGGCGCCCGACACGCTCAAAAAGGACTTAACAGGATTTCTTGAAAGCAACAACATTCTTTTTGTGGAAGAGAAACCTCATCCTGAGGAAAAAGTACCCATCCTGCTCAAAAACAAGTCGTTCAGCAAGAAGTTTGAGCCATTGGTCGATTTCTATTCTTTGCCAAAATACAACGAACTTGACCTGACCCCATTCTTTGCGCCCTTCTACATGATCTTCTTCGGGTTCTGTCTGGGCGATGCTGGTTACGGGGTGCTGATGGTGCTTGCTTCACTGCTTCTGAAAAAGAAAGTTGCCAAAGAAATGAAGCAAATTCTCGGTTTGGTGTTCTATCTGGGCCTTTCGACCATCTTCTTTGGTATCATTGGAGGTACCGCTTTTGGTATTCCGCTTTACGAAACAGGTCTGCCAGGCTACAGAACGCTTGCAGTCGAATTTCAGAACAGGGGAACCGACATCAACCAGTTGCTTTTCTATCTTGCCCTGATATTGGGTGGGATTCAGATCCTTTTCGGGATGATTCTGAAAGCGGTGAACGAAGTGAAGCAGTTTGGCTGGGGCTTTGCCTTGGGAACCATAGGCTGGCTTATCCTTCTTTTGGGGGGAATTGCGCTTTACGGTTTCAGCATGATTTCCGGTATTCCGATGGACCAGCTCAATATTCCGCTTTACGTGCTGTTGGGTATCAGTGGTATTCTGATACTTCCGCTCAACAACCTGGGCCGCAACCCGCTCCTCAACACAGGCGCAGGCCTTTGGAATACCTACAATATGGCAACAGGCCTCCTGGGCGACCTTCTGTCGTACATCCGTCTGTTTGCCCTGAGCCTTTCGAGCGCCATCCTGGGCTTTGTATTCAACAGCCTGGCGGTGGAAATGAGCGGCTCTGTGCCGGTTCTCAGCGCCATCATCATGATCATCATCCTGGTTATCGGACATGGAATCAACCTGTTCATGTCGGGCCTGGGCGCCTTTGTACACCCGATGCGCTTAACCTTTGTTGAGTTTTATAAAAATGCCGGCTTTACAGGCGGCGGAAAGAAATACGAACCGTTTAAAAAATTAACCTGAAGTTTTACTTAACATCAACTTAAATTATGGAACCTATTATTCTTGCTTACATTGGAGTCGGATTGATGATTGGCCTTGCCGGAATTGGTAGCGCTTTTGGCGTTACCATTGGAGGTAATGCAGCAGTTGGCGCCATGAAGAAAAACGAAGACGCTTTTGGTAACTACCTTATTCTTAGCGCTCTGCCCGGCACCCAGGGTCTGTATGGTTTTATGGGTTACTTTATACTTTCGGCACACCTGGTACCCGACATTACGTGGGGAAATGCCGCTGCAATCTTTGGAGCAGGTTTGGCGCTGGGTTTTGTCGGGTTGTTTTCGGCCATTCGCCAGGGGCAGGTTTGCGCCAACGGTATTGCAGCCATCGGATCGGGCTACAACGTTTTTGGCAAAACCATGATTTTGGCCGTATTCCCCGAGCTTTACGCAATTATTGCATTTGCTGCAACATTCCTTATTTCGGGAGCGCTTTAATCAAAGTCGGACATAATCCTAATAAAGCCGCCCGGGGTCAAAACCGGGTGGCTTTTTTTTGGCCAAAAAAATCAGGGAATACCTGCTATAACAGCCACCAGTCTGTCATTCCGAACTAAGTGACGAACCTCACCATATTTTGAGGTTTGTTTACCGGTCAATATGGATTGTTATTAAAAATTTGCTGAATGTGCATTCAGAATTAAAAATTGTTTTATTTTTATTCAGTAGTGTTATTTAATCCATTTATTAAACTTAAACATCAGGAAATGAAACTAAAAGTACAGCATCAGGAAAAGTATTCAAGAAGCGAGTTGTTGCTCAGAACCTTATTCGGGTTCTTTTATATTGCCCTGCCGCACCTTTTCCTCCTCTTTTTTGTGGGGATATGGGGGTCAATACTTGGATTTATTGCTTTCTGGATGATTTTGTTTACGGGAAAGTACCCTCAAAGCATGTTTGAATTTCAGGTGGGCTATTTGCGCTGGTACCTGCGGGTAAATGCACGCATAGCCAATGTAGCCGATGGTTACCCTGCTTTTGGCATCAAGGGCACCGACGACAAAACTTTGTTTGAGGTGGAATACCCCGAAAGAATCAGCCGCGGGCTGGTATTGGTTCGTTTGTTTTTTGGTGCTTTTTTCGTTTACCTGCCCCATTTTTTCGTACTATTTTTCAGAGGCCTCTGGGTTGCCATCCTTGAATTCCTGGCCTGGTGGATCGTTTTGTTTACCGGTACCTACCCCTTAACTTTCCACGAGTGGGTAGTTGGCCAACTAAGATGGACAACCAGGGTCAGCCTTTATATGGGATACATGACCGATAAATATCCCCCTTTTACTGGCGACGAGTTGCCTGATGAGGTTTAGTATTCATTAAATACGATAAAAAAATATGGAATTTCACCCAATACCCCAGCCGGAAGAGTTGACCACCAGAGAAAAGGAAGATGCCAGCGGCTCCTACCTGATGATGTTTGCCACCACGGCTCTTGGATTACCCCTGCCTGTGGTAAATCTCATTGCTTCTGTTGTTTACTATTATGTGAATAAATCAAAAGGAAGATTTGTTCGCTTTCATGCCCTGCAGTCGTTGTATTCGCAATTGCCGGTTACACTCCTCAACAGTGCACTTGTAATTTGGGCGGTTGTGAACCTGGTGAACGACAACCCCTTTACCAATTTATTCTGGGGGTATGCAATTACCATGGGAGTTATCAACATTGCCTATTTTGCTTTCAGTTTGGTGGGTGTGGTGAGGGCCCGCAAGGGAAGGTTTTTCTATTTTGTGTTTTTTGGAAAGCTCTCTTATGCACAGGTTTTCAGGGTGCGGGAGGAGAAATCACAACAACCCGTGAATATTCCCCCAAAATTTGATTGAAAAAAATGAAAAAGATTCTGATTGAATTAGCAGTATTGATTGGTATTGGCGGCCTGTTATGGGCTGCCATTACCATTTTTGTGCGACTGCCCGAAAGGCCTGTTGTCGTGTCGGTTGAAACTGAGAAGGAAATCGGGGAGAACTATCTGGACATGATATTGGCCATGAACGACTTCCGAAAAATTAAGGATCCCTACATCGATTCGGTATTGGCCTATACTGCCGAACGACTGAGAGATTCCAATGAGGATGCCCGTTTCAGCTATAACATCACCCTGGTCGACAACGGAATGGTAAATGCTTTTGCACTGCCGGGAGGCTTCATCGTGGTTACCACAGGCCTGTTGAATTTTTGCGAATCGCCCGAAGAACTCATTGGGGTGATAAGCCATGAGATTGGGCACATCGAACACCGGCATGTTATAACCAGGCTGATCAAGGACTTTGGGCTCGACCTGCTCACATCCAACGACCCATTTGTAACGGGCGAAATAGCCAAAACTGTTTTATCAACCGGCTATAACCGGCGCCAGGAGGACGAGGCAGACCAGTTTGCCGGTGAGCTTATGATCAAAAACAACATGGAGCCCAGGGTGTTAGCACAACTTTTCAGAAGACTGCAAGAGGAAAAAGGCGAAATGCCCGAAGAATTCGAATTTATTTCGTCGCACCCAAACCTGGATTCAAGGATCCGCCAAATCCTTGCCATACAGATTCCACCAGACTTCGAACCTTCCGAAAGTTGGATAGATTGGGAAACTTTCAGAAAATATGCCAACCTGCATATTGAACCCTGAGGTTAATAGCTTCTATCCTGAGCGATATCATAAACCATTGGTATCCTGTGGTTTTATGATGCCGTGAAGTATCAGGTGGTCCCAGTCGCCTTCCCTGATCGGGTTACCATTATAGTAAAACTCCACTGCATCAATCCACTCGCCGTCAATGCCGGGCTGCAGGAAGGTGGCACGCAGGATTATGCTGGTTTCCATGCCGCCGGCGCTGCCCTGAAAGAAGTCGTACCAACTCCGGTATGGCGGCAGCGAACCCGGCCCGCTGAAAGCCGTATCTTCGGCAAGATTCACCTTGAGCACCAGCCCGTAAACAGGGTCTTGGGTTATCTCCAACACTTCTATTTCGAGCCCGTTGAAACGCAAGGCAGAGAGGCTGTCGGCAAGCAGTTTGACCTTTTCGGGAAGCTCAGCAGCAGCGGGGACGGAGATTTCTTGCACAGCCACAGCAACGGTGCGCATGGCTATTTCGCCGGGTAGCAAGGTGTCGCGGGCGCCAAAGATCGTCAAACGGCTAAACTCCTCCTGAACAGGCTCCCGGCGGCATGCCCCGCATCCGGCAAGCAACCACCCTCCTACGCAGATGAATATTACAACCAGATACTTACCTCTTTTCATTGACGCTTTTTTTTGGAAATTCAGTGACGCTTTTCAGCTTCAAAATTACGGATTGAAAAGGGATTCAACGGTGCGATGGGCAATTAAATTTCCGGTATTTCACCTGAAAACGCTAATAGAATATTTACCTCCCTATCAGCTTTGGGCTTATGTTTGTTGAGCTTTGTTGCAAAGCGAATGAATCGTTGAGGGGAAATTCAAAAGCTACTTTACAAAAATCGGAGGGTTGTGGTTTTGCCAAAAAGGCGTACTACACATTTACAATAAATTAGTGATTTAAAAGCGCTATATTTGATATTGAAAACAAATGATCCATGAGAGGTAGTGAATCAAATATTGACTCGGAAAAGATTGTAAAGCACTGGATTGAAACATCGGATGAAGATTTTAATACAATGCTTACCTTGTTGAATTCGAAATCATACGGCTGGGCACTATTTCTTGGACACATAGCTACCGAGAAATTGTTAAAAGCGCTATATGTCAGGCGATTTAAAGAACACGCTCCTTTTACCCATAATTTATACCGACTGGCAGAGTTAGCCGGCTTAGAAATGACCGATGAATATTCCGACTGGCTCGATGAGATTACTTCTTTTAACCTGAATGCCCGATACGATGATTACAAAAGGGAGTTTGTGAAATTGTGTACTCCTGAATATACGCAAGGCTGGATCGATAAAATAAAAATTATCAGGACATGGATAAAAGAGCAGCTATAGACATTGCCATAAAGTACGCCCACGCCGTAAAATCAAAGTATGATTTTGTGAGAATCATTCTTTTTGGTTCATACGCAAAGGGCAACTTCAATGCAGACAGCGACATTGATATTGCTGTTGTTTTAAAAGATTATGGCAACCTAATTGATATACAACTGGATTTGATGCGATTAAGAAGGAAGATTGACAGTCGCATTGAGCCACATCCATTCAGAGAAAAGGATTTTGATATTACAAACCCGATTGTATATGAGATTGTTAAATACGGGCAGGATATTAAAATCAGCGTAGCCTGATTTTCCATATTAACCCAATAGAGGTTTTGGATAAAAAAATTTAAAGCCGCACGGAGGTGCGGCAACTGTGTTGAAGGTCAGCCGGGACTTCGCCCGCTGACCTTCAATTATTTATCAACTCCGCTTTGATAATTCACAGGATTGCATATATTTACATTTTGTTTTGGTGGGGGAAAAGGGGGTGTTTATGCAGCCAAAAAGATGTGTGTAACTGGACTTTTTGTAGGGTTATATCCAGGTTGGCGGTCATTATTTTAACGACAACAACAAACAAAAATGACAGACAAAAACTTAAAAGAACTCGAAGAAATTCAACAGTATGAAGACAGTTCAAATGAATTGCCACCAAATGATATTGTTGCATTTAATGAATTAAGGTCTTGTGCAGACTTATTGAGACTATATAAGACCAAGCAACTTGAAATTCAGCCGGATTTTCAAAGAGATATTGTTTGGTCAAAGCCTGACCAGACAAGATTTATTGATAGTTTAACAAAACAACTTCCAATACCAAGTATGTGTATAAGTCTTGACTACAAGACCGACAAACGACTTGTAATTGACGGACTTCAACGTATGAACAGTATCATTAATTTTCTTTCTGATGACGAATGGAAATTGTCTGAACTTGATGACATTGATGAAAAATTAGCAGGCAAGACAGTCCATACTATAAAGACAAAATCTAAAGACCTATTTGACAGAGTTCAAAATGTTATGATACCGGTTACAGTAATTCGTTGTGATTACTCGAAACCAACACATAATGAATATCTATTCACCATTTTCCACAGGCTAAATTCTGGTGGGGTTAAATTAAATAATCAAGAAATCCGCAATTGCATTTACAACGGCACTCTTAACTCATTATTAAAAACTCTTGCTAAATCAACAGAGACCAAAAAACTATTTGGCTTAAAATCTCGATTTGCGAATGAAGAAATGATTTTGCGTTTCTATGCTTTTAACGAAAGACTTAATGATTACAACGGAAAGCTTTCAAAGTTCCTTAATAACTATATGTTCGATAATCGAAACATTGATGAACAAACTCAAAATATTAAAAGGGGGTTATACAGTCCCACAACAAACCTAGTTTATGAAATAATTTTTGACAAAACATCAGCGACTTCTCTTGGAAAGACCTTTTTGGAAGGATTGTTATTTGGTGTATCACAAAACCTTGAAAAACTAAAAAATGAAACTCCCCAAAGGGTAAAACAGCTTTATGAAACCTTCAAAGAACTTCCTGAATATAGTGTTCAGAGTTTAAAGGAAGGTCTTTCTGCAAGAGAAAAAGTGGTTGACAGATTAACAGCTTCAAAAAATTGTTTTGCTCAGTAAGTTATGCAAGCCAAAAAACCGATAGAAGATTTATTAAAGGAGCTACAAGAGCTATATGACAATCCAGCCGACCCGGTTCATAAAGACTATTATTCAAAATTGGCATTGCTTGAACTTTGTGGTTGGTTAGAATTAGTAATAGACGACATAGCCTTGAAATATGCACGGGCAAGAATTATAGACCCTAAAAATGTAGAGCTGCTTGAGAAAGAAATTGTAGGCAAGACTTATGGATGTGATTACAAGGCCAATTTCAGACCAATGCTAATAAAAATTATTGGACTGACTAATGTAGAACAGTTTGAAAACAAATTAACAACATTAGGTGTTTTTCAAATTTTAGTTTCTCAACTTAGTTCTTTAGCTTCTTTAAGAAATCCTGCTGCACATACTTCTATTGCTGGAGTTATGACGACTTTTCAAGCACCTTCTACTATGACAAACTATTTAAACTCTTTACACCCAATATTGACAATTGTAGAATCTGAATTAAATGCCATGTGAAAAAATAATTACTGCCAACACACGTTTGGCGTCATGCGGGGCGACAGTGGTAAATTCAAGTGCAGCCCTTCTATCAAAATTTTTGCTTGGTTGAAAGGGATGTTCTCCTAAATCGCGAACTGCGGCACAACGAAAAAGGTTATCGGCAATCATCCTATTTGACTAGTTTACCATCATCAAACGGTGAATGAAAGAAAGAAAAATGCCAACGCACATTTTAGCAAATTTGGCTTCTCCACGCCCAGGCGATCACTTTGCAGCCAAAAGAGCTAAAATTTTTCCACCGACGAACGTAATGCTAATTTGTACCAATGGACAAATTGACGAAAGACCAGAGAAGAAAAAATATGCAAGCGGCGAAATCGACAGATTCAAAAATCGAAAGTGCTTTTGCGAAAGCCCTTTTCGCAAAAGGACACAGATACAGAAAAAACGACAGGACAGTTTTTGGAAATCCCGACCTGACTTTCAAGAAAATCAAACTAGCCATTTTTATTGACAGTGAATTTTGGCACGGAAAAGATTGGGCTAAACGCAAGCACGACCATAAGAGCAATCAAGAATTTTGGCACAAGAAAATCGAACGCAACATACATCGTGACCAGGAAGTAAACCGCCAACTTAAACAAGACGGTTGGAAAGTTTTGCGGTTTTGGGGTAAGCAGGTTGAAAAAACATTAGATATTTGTATTTTGAAAACCGAAAAAGTAATTAACGAACAGAGAGACAAACAATAATGAATTATATCCGAACATTAAAAAATGGAAAATCCCAGGTAATAAAAGATGTTGCTTTTTGTACCTTGCTTAACGGCAAATTACCTGCAAAAAATAAACCAATAGACGAGTTAATTTCTGACTTTGATAGAGAAGTATCAAGGGTTGACAAAACCGTTTCAAAGGATGCTTTAAATAACGTTCACGGTGATTGGTATGAGTGGCTTTTAGCAATTTCAGCTTGGAATTATTATGCCGAAAACAAGAAAGCGAATTTGGCTTTACTAACACCAAACATCAGCCAATTCGACATTGCAAGACTTTACAACGATAAACTTTACAATCTCATTCAGGACTTACGAGCCAAGGTTTTAAAATCATCTTCCGTTCAACTCATTTCATCAAATCCCGACTTTGTAATTATTGACAGAAAAGTTGCAAATGCTGCCATCAAAAAGATTGAACCAATCATGAAAATTGACCAAGATGCAATTTCATTAATTGAAAATTCATTCCAAGAGTTTTCCGGCAAATGTGACTTTGAAGACATACATGGCTACGTTTCAGTAAAGACTTCATTTCGACCGGACAGAAGACTACAAATCCCACACGAAGGAAGTTTAATGAAAGCAATTTACACACACTTACAAACTCGTGAATGGATTATAAACCCGAAAGGATTGAAATATTTTGCGATTGCAACAAAAGTTGGCAACCCCGACAGAGCCGCATTAAAAACGGTTGCAACGCACAGCATTACAACCGTTCATAGTGTTCCGCAAGCTGCGGTTGATGAAGTTTTTGAAGTTAATTCGCTTCAACAAGCCCAGGGCGTTTTTTCGCAGATTTTGTCCTCTTAGCCCAGATTTGCTTTTTAATTGCTGCACCGAGTGCTTGTGCTAAAAGTGGAGGAACAGCATTTCCAATTTGGCGACCACCGCTAACTAAAGTCACTTTATCTTTTCCCTTGCAACGGAAACACCAATTATTTGGGAAGGATTGCAAAACAGCCATTTCAACTGTGCTTAAACCACGATTCTCAAACGGGTGAATGTATTGACCTTTTGCTGGATTGTAAGCGGCAGTTCTAATTGTGCAAGAAGGCAAATCAGCAATCATTCTGCCAAATGTATCATTGCCTTGGTGCTTTCCGCTTTTCCAACAATCAGGACGTAAATTAATCGGTAACACTTTGAAATTCTCTCCTTGCTTTATGTAGGTCATTCGCTTAACTACAAGGTCAGAAACATTCATCAACGCATAATCAATTCTGTTTTCTTGATTTTTTGGCATTTTCTTAAATGCTTCTTTTACGGAAACCCATTTTTTGAAATTGCGAACGGGAAAAACATCAAAATCTTTTACGAAAGTTTCATAATGCTTTTCATCTTTAAAATGGGTCGGAAGAGGAAATGAAGGAATTTCAACTCCTTTAATTCCAATCAAGAAAAATCTTTCTCTGCGTTGTGGTACTCCATAATTTGCAGAGTTCAAAATCGCGTGTGAAATTCCATAACCAAGACCTTTGAATTTATCAACCATATACTTGATAACATCAGCATGTTTCTGCTGAGTAATGCCGACAACATTTTCAAATATGAATGCTTCCGGGCTAACGCCTTTTACGATACGAACAAACTCCAAAAACAAATCACCATTTTTTTCATCCTTTTTTCCAAGTTTCTTTCCAATGTTGCTAAACGGCTGACAAGGTGCTCCACCGACAACAAGGGCAGCTTCGCCTTTTTTTAATTCAGTAAATTCCAATAGTTCATCAACACCAATGTCTCGTATATCGCCAGGTATACGAGTTTTCATCTTGCCTTCTTCAATCTTGACTCCTTCCTCAAATAATTTCCAATCAGGACGATTGTAGCGGAGAGTTTCTCGACAATCTGCATCATACTCAACGCAGACAGCAGGGTGAAACCCGCTTTCTTCAAGACCAATATCAAGACCACCTGCACCGGAGAACAAGCTCACGACAGGAAATTGCATTCCGTTCTTTCCAAAAGGGGAATCGGAAATATCAATGAATTTGGTTTCGGTCTTTGTGTTGTTGTATATCATTGTGAAGACTTTTAGACTTTGACTTTGCTTTATAGACAGTTCTTGGTTCAGCTGCAACCATTTCAAAAGTTTCAACTTCAGGAACAAAATTTTTACAACCAATCGCATTTAGACATTGAAGCAAAAAGGCAGCACTGAACGTGCCACGACTGATTTTACTTTCAACACTTGCTTTCGTTTCTTCGACACCAATGGCTTGCAGACGACTGACCAGTGCATCGTTAGAAATGCCACGCCTGACTAGTTCGGACTTTAAAAGTCGTTTTGCTAGTTCGCTCCAGTCGAAATCTTCCATTGGACAAATGTGATTGATTACCGGCAAATATGCAAATAAAAATATTAAAAATGCCGGTATAGTCAAAAAAGTTTTCAACAACCGACTAATAAGGCCACGGACAAAGAACACACAATTGCAAGCCTTACAAGCACTGACGCAAACCAAAGTTTGAAAAAGAGTGTTCCATTTACAACCCAAAGAAATAAAAACCTCCTCTCCAAAAAAAATAAAATTTCGCAAATGTTTAACCTGACAGACAACAACGGAATACAGACAACAACGGAATTGCGGTACTGACTAAAAATATTAATGGCATGCCACTTGTCAAGAAAGAAGATAAGCTAGTAATAAATAGACCTCTGATCTGAGCGGTCTGCAGAGCCCAACGGTGAGTATAAATTGAACCCCATCCTGCTTCGGCGTTTAATCCGGGCTATTTATTTACCGAGGGTTTTTGATGGTTTTTAGGAATTGGGGAATCAGTATCTTCGGGATATCCCGTTTTCTTACTTTAAACTTTCTTAACTTTGAAAAAAATGAAAAATAATGCTTACAAAGGAGAAAATTAAAAAAAGTATTGATGCTCTGCCTGATAATTTAACGATTGATCAGGTTATCGATAGAGTTATTATGTTGGATAAAATCGAACAAGGTTTGAAGGATGTTGAGGAAGGCAGGGTGCATTCTACGGATGAGGTAAAAGCTAAGCTGAGTCAATGAACTTATTGAAGCTAACCCACTCATTGGGCGAATTGTTCCGGAAGTAAAACAAAAAAACATCAGAGAAATAATCACGGGAAATTATAGAATTATTTATCAAATAAACGACAATAGATTTCCTTATATACTTACAGTTCATCACAGTTCCAGGCTTATCTCTAATAATCCGGCATTAAGAAAAAGAAAATAGCGACTTTTGCCAACTAACAAAACTCCGATCGTTCTGCAAGGCCCGGCGAGGAGTCCATGTTGAACCCCATCCTGCTTCGACGCTTAATCCGGGCTATGTATTTTCCGATTGTTTTTGATGTTTTTTTCAGGAATGGGGGTCAGTATCGTCGGAATAACCATCACCTTCGCCAATGAGCAAACCGATACCGATAATATTGGTTGACATAACCCGCTATGGTCAAAAGGTTATTATATTTGTATCAATATTTGTGATATGACTACCAAGGAATTAATATTGAGTACTTTAAAATCAAATGAAAGTGCGATTTCAAAATATGGAATCAGAGCTATTGGATTATTTGGGTCGTATGTCAGAGGCGAGCAATCTGAGATCAGTGATATTGATATTTTAGTTGATTTTGAGCCGGATAAAGAGAATTTTGACAACTACATGGCAGTTTGCGAAATGATTGAAAAAATGTTTATTAATCAACGCGTTGAGATTGTTACAAAAAATGGATTAAGCCCTTATATCGGACCAAAGATTTTAAACGAAGTGATATATGTCTAAAGAACCTATTGAATATCTGAAACATATCCGCGACGAAAGTTTTTACATACTTTCTGTAATAACACCCGATAAAACGAAAGATGATTTTTTGGCTGATGAAACACTAAAACGTGCAATAATCAGGAGTTTAGCGATAATTGGTGAAGCTACAAAAAAGATACCGGCTGACTTTAAAGCAAAGCGGAGTACAATAAAGTGGAAAGATATGGCCGGTATGAGAGACAGGTTAATCCATGATTATATGGGAGTTAATTATTCGATTGTTTGGGATGTTGTTAAAAATAAAATTCCCGAATTAAATGCACAGATAGTTGAAGTGATAGGAATTGAATAAAAACTTCCGGCAACATATAAAACTCTGAGCAGTCTGCCAGCCCTTATGATAAGTCCATGTTGAACTACATCCTGCTTAGGCGCTTAATCCGGGATAATTTCTTAACTTTATTGCTGACCGAAAAACGGTAAATTAACTTAACTATACCCAATTTTTGGTAATCTGCAATACGCAATGTTCCATTTAGAAACAAATTAAATCAACAACCTATGAAAAAAGCTGAATTGGTAATTTTGACTCTTTCACTGATTGCGCTTGGGCTGAATTTGCTTCTGGTGCCCGGCAGCGGGGTCGTGGCAGTTGTAGGCATTTCAGTACTTTCGGTAATTTACTTTTATCTGGGATTTGCCTTTTTCAACAACATCAGGCTGAGAAGCATTTTTAAAAAGGAAAGTTACAAGGGAGTAAGCACTTTGAGGATTGTAGGAGCGCTGGGTGCCGGTTTTGCCCTTTCTTTAACAGCAATCGGGATTTTGTTCAAATTTCAATCATGGCCGGGCGCTGAATTTACTTTAGGCGCCGGACTTGCCGGACTATTCATCGTAACCGTAATCGGTCTTATTAAATACGCAAAAAACAAGTCGGCCTTTTATACAAAAATTTTCAAAAGGGTTGCGATTTTCGGAGTTTTGGGAATATTGCTGCTTGCCATTCCCGCGGCAAGTTGGGTATCACTTAAGTACAGAAATCATCCGGATTATGTCGAAGCCTATAAAAAATCAATGGCCGACCCCGAAAATGAAGAACTCCGAAACAACCTGGAAGCCGAACGTCAAAAAATGAAACAATAAAAGGTTCGTCAATACACCGAAAGCCAGCGAATCCCTGCAAGAATCAACCAAAAAGCCCTTACCGTATGAAAACCATAATTCTTACACGACCAAAGGAGAAAGAAAAATTCTACGACGAAAGCAAGATTATGGTTTACATCAATGGCAATATGGTCGCAAAGCTCAGGCAAAGAGACACAAAAGAAATTACCGTTGAGGGCGGTGTGGTAGAAATCGTGGCTAAATTGTAAGCCTTTGAAGGAATTAAAATAGCAAGCCTGGAAATCGAAGAAGGTTCGATATTGGAAATAGTCAGAGCAAAACCCACACACAATCCCCTGATTCTTGCGCCTTTAGGTGCTTTATGGGGGTTGATGATTTTCCAATCCGATGTCCCGTGGATTAGAGTAGTAGGAATCGTACTACCTCCAATTACCTTTGGTTGGCTAGTTTATCAGCAATTAAAGCACAGAGGCAAGACCCTAAGCATAACAAAGGTATTATGCAAAGGGGCTTAACTCTGTGTGGAGGTGATGCTACTCTAATTCTGTCCCCCACTGCCATGCGAGGCCTCCGATGAACCAGCGGCCGGGCTGCCGAACATTGGCAACGCTCACAAATTGGGTGTTGAAAATATTGCTTGCTCCTGCAGTAAGGGTAAACTGGCCGATACGGTACCTGAAGTTGAGGTCGGTAAGCCAAAATGGCTCAAAATCAACCCTTCGGGTAAAGGCATTGTTTTCCCAGAGCATATAACCACCATTTCGGTCGCGCCAGGTCAATGAGAGGCTCACATCCAGCGATGGCAGAATCTCGTAGCCGGCAGCAATTTTAAGGGTGTGGCGCAACTGGTCGAGTGCATAGCGCGAGCGAAAATTGCTTTCATCGATTTGGGCATAGATATAAGCATATTGAATAGATAACGTTGCGTTGCTTGCAAAGCCCCAGTATTCTTGTGGCCGGAGCAGCACTCCCGCTTCAACACCCGAAATATCCATGCGGGTATGGTTCATGCTTCTCCAGATGGTTTCGCCGGGAGCCATTACCCAGTCGATGAGGTTCCTGCCGTAGCGATGAAAACCTGCAATATCGAAGGCCACTGCCTCCCACGAAGCCTTCACCCCGGTTTCGAGGGTAATGGCTTCCTCGGGCAACAGATTGGCGTTGCCCTGGTGCGATGGGTCGAAGTAAAACAAGTCGGTAAATGTTGGCAGTCGCAGTGTGCGGTTGGCGGTGGCATACCAACGCCAGTTGTGATTGAACTGAAAGCCCAGGTCGAGACCGGGAAAAAAATCAATATGGTCTAAGCCGCTGCTTGCATAAAGCAACCCTCCGCCCGAAATGCTGAGCCTTCCCAGGTGGTACGACTGTTCGGCGAAAAGGCTGAAGTGGGTGCGGTCGTAGGCGCGGGTAAACAAGGCGTTCTCCTCTCCCCTCACCTCCCTGGGCTGGTTGAGCAACTCTCCCAATACATTGCTGAAAATATGCTCATAGCGCATATCGATACCGGCGTTGGTTTTGCCGATCCGACCCACCCTGGTAAATCCCAAGGATGCCCCTGCCACATCGCTGCGGTGGAAGTTATGACCGGCATACCATTGGGGAGCCTCGTTGCGAAACAGCTCAAAGCGGTCGTGGTGTTGCCTCCAATATACCGTTGCCGAGAACTCGGGATTGTTAAGTGTGCGCGTTTGGATGGATGCAAAACGGGTTTGGGTTTCTTCGAATTGCTCCGGGAATCTGGGTGTGTAAAAACTGTTGGCGCCAAAGGCTTTGTTGTTGAAGCCTGCCTGCACATCCCATAAGAGTCGCTCGCCGGGAAGGTTTGCCCGATAGAACAGGTGCATATTCCTGAAATCGGTGTTGGGGATATAACCCCCG
>DATIKH010000121.1:0-2545 GCA_035477775.1 Bacteroidales bacterium
TTGCTTACCAAAAGTTCCAGCGCCATCTTTCGCGATTTGCGCACCCTCTCAGTCTCGGTTTCGATACGCATTCCTTCGGTAATGCGGGTTGAGCAGGCCGGTTGCAAACCCCGCATTTTTTCCACCTCCACAACACAAACATAACACGATGAAAAAGGCTCCAAACGGTCGTCGTGACATAAAGTGGGTATTTCGATTCCATGCCTTACGGCCAGTTCATAAATGGTCTCCCCGGCGATGCCCGACACTATTTGTCCGTTCAGAAGAATATTGAGTTTACTCATGAGAACCTTCCTGGAATTTATAAAGGATCAACTGATTTGAATGGCATGAAATTTACATCTGGTATAACAAATACCACATTTGATGCAAACCTCCTGCAAGATGAAATGGGGTTCACGTTTCCCGCCTTCAATGGCCGCTACGGGGCATCCCTTGGTGCAGGCCATACAACCTGTGCAATTTTCCTGATTTACCTGGTAGGTAAGCAGTTTTTTACAGTGTAATGCAGGGCACTTTTTGTCGCGTATATGGGCCTCGTATTCGTTTCGAAAGTATTTCAAAGTTGTAAGCACGGGATTCGGAGCGGTTTGCCCAAGTCCGCACAGGGAGGCATCCTTGATGTTTAAAGCCAATTCTTCTAACATTTCCAGATCATTTTCTGCGCCATTGCCCACGGTGATCCGGGTAAGAATTTCGAGCAACCTTTTGGTGCCAATCCGGCAAAAGGTGCATTTCCCACAAGATTCCTTACGGGTGAAGTCCAGAAAAAACCTCGCGATATCCACCATGCAGGTACTCTCGTCCATCACCACCATACCTCCTGAACCCATGATGGCGCCCGTAGCATTCACTGAGTCGAAATCAACCGGAGTATCTGCCAGGTATTCGGGTATGCAGCCGCCCGACGGGCCTCCTAACTGCACTGCCTTGAATTTCTTATCACCTGCAATCCCGCCACCTAGTTTATACACAATATCCCTTATGGATATCCCCATAGGAACCTCCACCAGACCTCCGTTTCTTACCTTGCCTGTAAGTGCAAAAACTTTCGTACCCTTGCTTTTTTGGGTACCTAAAGCAGCAAAACTTTCCGGGCCATGGGTAACGATCCAGGGCACGCTGACAAAAGTTTCCACGTTGTTTATTATGGTTGGGTATTTCCAAAGGCCTTCGTGAGCCGGAAATGGCGGTCGCCGCCGCGGCATACCTCTCTGGCCCTCGATGGAAGCAATCAGGGCGGTTTCCTCGCCACACACAAAAGCGCCTGCTCCTTCCTTGATTATGAGGTCGAAATGAAATCCGGATATTCCGAACAGGTTGTTGCCCAGATAACCCTTTTCACGCGCCTGATTCATTGCAATGGAAAGCCTCTTGATTGCCAGGGGATACTCAGCCCTGCAATAGATGTATCCCTGGCTGGCCCCCACGGTATATCCGCAGATGATCATACCTTCAATCACAGCATGCGGATCGCCCTCGAGAATCGACCTGTCCATGAAAGCGCCCGGATCGCCCTCGTCGGCGTTGCAGATCACGTATTTATTGGTGGCCTGAAAGTTGCGTGCAAAATTCCATTTGGTGCCTGTGGGGAATCCACCACCACCTCTTCCGCGCAACCCCGAAGCGCTTATCATTTCATTCACCTGCTCGGGAGCGATTGAACCGGCCGCTATTTTACGGATCGCATCGTATCCACCCCGAGTTTCATAATCGCCTATGCTCTCAGGGTCGATGTGTCCACAATTTCGAAGCGCAATTTTAACCTGGCCATCTAAAAAAGGATGACCTCCGTTTTGCTGGTTATCGCTCAATACAAGATACTCTTTAACAGGCGAATAATTCCGTATGTGCTTGTCGATAATCTCATCGGCGCGAAGGGGATTTACCTGTCCATACAGGTATGTTCCGGTGTCATCGGTTATTTCAACGAGGGGTTCGCAAAAACACATTCCCACGCAGCTGGTTTTTTTCAATTCAAAATCGAGCTTATCGGCCAGCCTGATCCGTTCGATCTCCTGATATGTTTTTGTAGCGCCGGCTGCAATCCCGCAACTGCCAAGGCCAACGGTAACGATAGTTTTTTTCATGCCGGCACGTTTGAAGTACTATCTGCATTGCTGCGACTTATTTCTTTAATGATCTTGAGGGCTTCCCGGGAGTTGAGTTTTCCGTGGGTTTCCTCGCCGATCATCATCACAGGGGCCAGGCTACAGCAACCAAGGCAAGCAACGGTTTCGAGTGTAAAAAGGCCGTCGGGGGTGGTTTGCCCGTCTTTTATTTCAAGATGGTCGAGGAGCGTGTCGGTGATTTCCGTAACCTGCTGCACATGGCAGGCTGTGCCGTGACACATTTTGATCAGGTACTTTCCGGGAGGCGTTAATCTGAATTGGGCATAGAAAGTGGCTACCCCGTACAATTCACTAAGCTCAAGGCCAGTTTCGCTACTTATTTTTGAAAAGGCTTCCAGGGGCAGGAAACCATAAATATCCTGGGCGCTTTGAAGCAGGGGTATTAAATTGCCTTTCGTCGCCCTGTATTTTTC
>DATIKH010000122.1:0-9348 GCA_035477775.1 Bacteroidales bacterium
CCGTAGGTAATTCGCAGGGTACCGTTGGCGTCGGGGTAAAATCTGCGGTCAGGAAATTTGAGCTTAAGGGCAGCTGTGTACAAGCGATACAGGCTGTCGAGCCGGGATTCGAATTTTTGTTCGTTGGGTCTCAAAAGCCCATTTTGAAATTGGAGTAATCCTGAGGCCAGTTGCCATACAGGGTCACGCTCAATTTTTCGAACATCAGAAGCCCGGAATCCATCGAGCAAATCCATGGTTTTGCTTTCAGAGACCAACAAGGAGTTTTCGAACACCCGGTTGGCGTATCTATACAAGTCGTTGCCATGTCGGCGCCGGATTTCCCTGAGAACAGGCGGAACAAGTGGTTCTTCGGCAAGTTCCAGGTAGCGTTCCAGCATGGCTTCAAGTACCCTGCGGTCGGTATTGGGGTTATAGTCTCTGAAAAAGACCCTGGCCTGATCTTTCATGCGTTCCACAGTTACGTACAACAACTCGGCTGGGGTATTGGCATTGCGGCTCACCCTGATCAAGTCTTCAAAACCCTGGGCAAACCTTACTACTTCGATCCCACGGCCGGCTTCATTATATAGGTTGGCTGCATGGCGATAAGGGATTACCTGTTGGTAAACTTCCCTAAACCCGGGCAATAGATACCTGAAGGCTTCATTTTCAGGAAGATTGGCCCATTGTTGAAAAGAACTTTCCAACATCTGTTTGCGGTTTACTGCCTGAAGGTGGGCCAGCCCCCTGTTTTCGCCCTGCCAGCGCTTCCATAAATTAGACAAGCGGGCGCGTTTTGCGGTATATTGAATCCGCACCTGATCGCTTGCAGCCATGTCCTGATGATAGATTTCCAGGATACGAGACCGAAGATCTATGGCAACAGGATTTCGTTTGTTTTTTATAAATTCGACAGCATAGGATGTTAAATATTGTGTAGTACGACCCGGATATCCATAAACCATGGTAAATTCATTCTCCTGAACCGCTCTGTTGGCAATGGGGAAAAAGTGTGCAGGCCTGTATGGTTGATTTTTGGGGTCGAATTCTGCCGGTTCGTTATGGATATTGGCATACACCCTGAAAAGTGCAAAATCGCCGGTATGGCGGGGCCACATCCAATTGTCTTCATCACCGCCGAATTTTCCTATGGAATTCGGGGGAGCGCCAACCAGTCTGACATCGCGAAATACCTGATTCACGTACAACACGTACTTGTTGCCGTTAAAGAGCGGTAAAACCTGGGCCTCGTACCTTCCACCCTCTATGGAGTTTTGTACGATTTGCGATGAGATCCTGGCCACCGAAGAGGCCCTTTCGAATTCAGTCAAAGTGTCGGAAAGCTGGGAAGTGATTTGTTTGGTAACGTCTTCCATACGAACAAGCAGCGTTACAGAAAGACCCGGATTGGGTAGTTCATCGCTCTTTTTTTGGGCCCAGAATCCCTGGGTGAGGAAATCGTTTTCGACCGTACTGTGCTGCTGTATCTGGCCCAGACCGCAATGATGGTTGGTTATGAGCAGTCCCTCAGGCGAAATAAAAGCCCCTGTACAGCCCCTTCCAAATCGAACTATAGCCCGGTTCATGCTGATGTTTTCATTGCTGAAAATTTGCTCAGCGGTAAGCGTCGAACCCATCTGCTGCATTTCTTCAATGTTTTTTTGAATAAGCATGGGAAGCCACATGCCTTCAATTGCCACTCCCTTCAATGGAAGGAATAAAGCCAACACCAAGGGTAACAAGCGCAAATGTCTCATAGGTAAATAAAATTTTAAAAAAGTATAAATAATTCAGACCAACCAAAGGCACTCAACCTTAAATCAGGCTTGGAAATTTTGAATTGGCGGCTCTGCTAATATAAACATAATACCTCTAAGAACGGGCACTTCATGTATTGATTTTCAAATACTTTTTCAAAAAAAAAGAATTCGATACTGCCAGAATCTAAAATATCTCTGATAACTTTAACCATTAAAAGCCCAACTTTAAAGGTAGTTTTTTAGGGCGCCTCAAATCCAGGGGAATCATGTTGAATCAAAACAGCATTGTTCTTATCACCGGAGCCAATTCAGGAATTGGCAAAGCAACTGCCATAGAATTAGCCAAAACCAGTGCAACTATTGTAATGGCTTGCCGAAGCCTGGAGCGAGGGAAACAAGCAAAATCGGATATTCAAGAAGCTTCAGGCAGCGAGAAGATTGACCTGATGATATGCGATTTGGGCTCAATGAAAAGCATCCGAGAGTTTTGCTCTTTATTCCGGTCTAAATATCCACGGCTTAATGTGCTTATAAACAACGCCGCTGTAATTCTAACAGGTTACCATCGAACCGAGGATGGCTTTGAGCTTCAGTTTGGGGTCAACCATCTTGGGCATTTTCTGCTCACCAACGAGTTGCACGATCTTATCATAAAATCAGCCCCGGCACGAATCATCAATGTTTCGTCGGGCGCGCATAAATTTGGAGCTATTCATCTCGATGATATCCACCTCGAAAAGCGATTTACCTTCATGAGGGCTTATGCCCAGTCGAAACTTGCAAATGTATTGTTTACCTATCACCTTGCAGAAAAGTTGGCAGGTACAGGTGTTACCGTAAATTGCCTGCATCCGGGCGCGGTGGCTACCCAGCTGGGAATCAACCGCGAAAACGGTTTTGGCAGAGGTTTAACCCGATTGCTGAAGCCCTTTTTTCTTACGCCCGAAACGGGTGCGGAAACCAGCATTTATCTTGCTACATCGGAGGAAGTGAGTAACATTACCGGCAAATACTTCCGTAATAAAAAATCGGTGCCTTCTTCGAAACGCTCTTACGATAAGGAAATGGCCAAAAAACTCTGGGAGTTGAGCGAAAAATTAACGGACAGTCGATAACCCTCCGGGGCTTTAAATTATGCCTTTCAGTGCGAGAAGTTTTTGCATCTCATTTTGAATATTTTGAGCACTCTGCCTTGCCGCATCCTCAAAATCATCTTGCCTGGAAGCGTAAATGATGTTTCGCGAAGCGTTAACCAGCAAACCGCAATCTTTGGTCATCACGGCCTCGGCAACCTGCGTAAGGCTGCCACCCTGTGTTCCAACGCCGGGCACCAGCAGGAAATGCTTGGGAGCCAGCTCCCTGAAAACCCTGAGCAACTCGGGATGTGTTGCACCTGCAACAAACATCATATTTTCGCAAGTTCCCCACTGCAGGCACTGTTCTACAATAAGTTCGAAAAGCCGCTTCCATTGTTCGGTTCTAATTCCCATCCTCGACAGGAGTTGTGGTAGCTGAGGCTGCCACAATTGAAAATCGTTAGATCCGGGATTAGAAGTCAGCGCCAGCACGATGGCCCATTTGCCTGTTTCGTTCAAAAAAGGTTTGAGGCTGTCGTAACCCATATAAGGGTTTAAGGTTACTGCATCGAAGTCCATTTTTTCGAAAAATGCCCTGGCATAATGCTCTGAGGTGTTGCCAATGTCTCCCCTTTTGGCATCGGCAATGGTGAACACCTTACCCCGCAGCTTGCCGTGAAGGTATTCCATGGTTCTTTCGAGGCTTAGCCATCCCCTGCTTCCCTGGCTTTCGTAAAACGCAAGATTTGGTTTGTATGCAACTGCAAATTCGTTAGTTGCATCAATAATTCGGCGGTTGAACTCGAACAGTGGGTCGTCGGACTCCCGTACTAAGCTTTTTGGTATTTTATTAATGTCGGTGTCGAGCCCAATGCAAAGAAATGATTTTTTGGTACGGATCAGGTCAATGAGTTCGGTCCGGTTCATATCTGGATGATTAAATGGCAACCCCTTCCTTGAGTTTCTCGGCGTTTTCGGCGACCTGAAGCGAGTCAATAATTTCCTGAATATCGCCGTTCATAATAACCGAAAGATTGTACATGGTGAGACCTATGCGATGATCGGTCATTCTGCCTTGCGGAAAGTTATATGTTCGGATCTTGGCCGACCGGTCGCCTGTAGAAACCATGGTTTTGCGTTTCGAAGAGATCTCGTCGAGATACTTTTTATATTCCAGGTCGTAGAGGCGTGTCCGAAGAACGCTCATAGCCTTCTCTAGGTTTTTTATCTGGGACTTCTGATCCTGTATGGACACCACAATTCCGGTGGGGATATGGGTGAGCCTAACTGCAGAGTAGGTAGTGTTTACAGATTGTCCGCCCGGACCTGAGGAGCAGAAAGTGTCCTTTCTAATATCGCTTTGCTTAAGTTCTACATCAAACTCGTCGGCCTCTGGAAGCACAGCCACTGTAGCAGCCGAAGTATGCACCCTGCCCTGCGTTTCGGTCTGAGGAACCCGTTGTACCCGGTGAACTCCTGATTCGTATTTCAAAAGGCCATACACCCCATCGCCCGAAACGTTAAAAATTACTTCCTTAAATCCACCTGAAGTTCCATCGTTCATGTAAACAACTTCGGTTTTCCAGCCCTTGGATTCGGAAAATTTCAGATACATCCGATACAGATCTCCTGCAAAAATAGCAGCCTCGTCGCCCCCGGTTCCTGCGCGTATTTCAACAATGGCATTCTTCTCGTCTTGTGGATCGACCGGAATAAGCAGAATGCGGATTTCTTCTTCCAATGTTTTTTCGCGCTCCTGTAGATGGTCAAGCTCCACTTTGGCCAGTTCCCTGAACTCAGGGTCTTTTTCCATGGCAAGGATTTCTCTGGTGGATTTAATGTTGTCAAGAATATTTTTGTAATCCTTGTAGGCTGTAATGATTGGGATCAGGTCTTTGTTTTCCTTACTCAAGGCGATATATCGTTTCATATCCGAAACAATGCCCGGGTCGTTGATCAACCTGGCAACTTCTTCATAGCGCGAGTTAATGGCCTGAAGTTTTTCTAAAAGCATAATTGGCGTAAAATTTAATCGGCAAAGTTACCAAAAAACGGGGCACAAAAATCATTCATAAACATGCTCACCCTCATCCGGGGTTACTATGGTAAGCCTCTTTCGGTCAGCATTTTCGCACCTGCCAATGATTTTGGCTTCAAGGTTGAATTCCCTGGCAATCGCGATGATCTCCTGCGCAAGACTTTCATTCACAAATATTTCGAACCTGTGGCCCATATTGAACACCTGGTACATTTCCTTCAGGGGAGTGTTGGATTGGGTTCTGATAAGCTGGAAGAGTGGCGGTATAGTGAACAGGTTGTCCTTAATCACATGCAGGTTTTTAACAAAGTGCAGCACCTTGGTTTGCCCGCCTCCACTGCAGTGCACCATTCCGTGTATGTGTTCCCGCATTTGGTTTAATATGGCCTTGATAATCGGCGCGTAAGTTCGTGTGGGCGACAATACCAGCCTGCCGGCATCGAGGGGCGTGCCGGGCACGGGATCTGTCAGCTTTAATCCACCGGTATAAACCACCTTGGGATCGAGGCCATAGTCGAAACTTTCGGGATACTTCCCGGCATATTGTTTACAAAACACATCGTGCCGGGCCGAGGTAAGCCCGTTGCTGCCCATACCGCTGTTATATTCCTTTTCGTACGAAGTCTGCCCGAAGGAAGCCAAGCCAACTATAACATCGCCTGGAGCAATCCTGGAATTGTCGATCACCTCTTTTCTTTTCAAGCGGGCAATTACTGTGGAATCAACTATAACGGTTCGCACCAGATCGCCTACATCGGCGGTTTCGCCACCTGTAAGTGTCATGGAAATTCCATGTTGGCGCATGTTTTCAATAAAAGACTCAGTACCATTGATAATGGCAGCAATCACTTCGCCAGGGATTAACTTTTTATTCCGACCGATGGTTGAAGATATCAGCATTTTGCCGGAAACTCCCACACACAACAAATCGTCGAGGTTCATTACCACAGCGTCCTGGGCGATTCCTTCCCATACCGAAATATCGCCCGTTTCGCGCCAGTACAGGTAGGCTAACGATGACTTGGTGCCTGCACCATCGGCATGCATTATGTTGCACCATTGCTCGTCGTTACCAAGATAATCGGGTACTATTTTGCAGAATGCAGATGGGAACAGGCCTTTGTCGAGTTTGGCAATTGCCTGATGTACGTCTTCCTTGGTTGATGAAACTCCCCGCTGGTGATACTTGTATTGACTATCCATTGTAAATGCAGTAATTACCTTAGAAACACGACCTAAAAAACATTCCTGCCGAAAACCCTTCAGAATTACCGAGGCCTTTCGGGTGGACGGTTTGGCGGGGCTCCACCAGGGCCTCTGGCCGGGGGTGTTGGATTGGTTTGCCCCGGAGGTACAAAATCCTCTCTGAGTATTCTAAATTCGGTGCGGCGGTTCAGTGCATGAGCCGCTTCACGATGTGGCTCTGTCCGCAAACCATTAATAAATGTCTCATCAAGTGTAGTTCCCTCCCTGAATGTAAACTCATCGCGGGTAATGGATTGCATCAGGCTGCGTGGGCGCGTTTCTCCATATCCTTTAGCAACAAGCCTTCCGGGGTGAATGCCCATTTGAATTAAATAATCGACCACAGCCTGTGCTCTGCGCTGTGATAAAGTATCGTTGAAAGCTTCGGAGCCACGGTTGTCGGTATGCGAAGCCAGTTCAATAACCAGACCTGGATTGTCATTCATGGTTCGCACAAGGCCCTGGAGTGAGTCACGGTATTGGGGAAGCAATTCCCATCGTCCAAACTCGTAAAGGATTTCTGGTAGGGCTATGGGATCTGGAGGGATGGCCGCCATGGTAAAATCAACAATAAATTCGTGGCTCCGGCTATGTTCCAGGGTGCTTTGGCTTGCTCGTTGGGTAAAATAACCGGGTTTGCTTGCCAGAATTTCGTAAGTAGTGTTTTGCAGTATCGCTTCCCTGCCAAAGGAGAATTGCCCCAGTTGGTTTGTCTTAGTCTGGGCTAAGCTGCCATCAGAGCCTATAATCTGAACAATGACCTCAGTCAATTCGGCTAAGGATTTTTCGTCGCGTATGGTTCCACGAAGTGTAAATTCTACCGGAGCCAAAAAGAAGGAATGAATGTCGTATCCGCGGCTTCCGGCGCGATTGCTGGTGAGAAAACCCTGGTTTGCTCCAGGGTTGAATACAATTCCATAATCATCCAGGTTACTGTTTATGGGCACTCCCATATTTACCGGTTGCGACCAGCCTTCAGGGCTCCATTCGGTGCGAAAAATATCGAGCGCTCCGAGACCTGGATGGCCATCGGAAGAGAAATACAATGCGCCGTCATCTCTTACAAATGGAAACATTTCATTTCCAGGAGTATTTACCGGAACTCCCAAATTTATGGGTGGTCCGAATGTATCTGTCGGGGTGCGACGGCGCACGAACCAAATGTCTTTTCCGCCTTGCCCGCCCGGCAGATCTGATACAAAATAAAGGGTAAAACCATCGGGGCTAAGGGCCGGGTGACCTACCGTATAGGTGTTATCGGTTGTAAGAACCACCTCAACCGGATTTGCCCAGGCATTTCCTTGCCTTCTGGCCACGAATATCCGGCAGCCTTCCTCCGCTTCGGTACTCCTTATGCACCGTGTAAAAAACAGTTCATTTGCCTGTGTGTTGGTTGACGGTGCGCCTTCGTTCGATATGGTATTTACCGGACCCTCGTCGAGCAATACGGGGCTGCTCCAGTTTCCGGCCCTATCCCGATACGAAACAAAGAGCGATGAATGTTTTTTTCCAAACCAGGGATCAAGGTCTTCACCCAAAGCCTCATCGCGGGTTGATGAAAAAATAAGTACGCTGGCACGATGGTCGCCCCAGGCTGAAGTAAAATCGTCGCGACGCGAATTAAATTCCCGTGCTAATTCCACTTCGTAGGGAGTTGGGTTGGCTATTAAACTTAAGGACAGGTCGAGAGAAGCCAACCGTTGAATGCCACGCAAATCGCCAGGAACCAGTTCAAGAAATCTTTGAAAGTTGTAACGCGCTTCTTCTAACTTTCCATTGCTGAACAAAACTTCACCAAAATGGAAAAAGGCATCCGGCTCCTGCAATCCCAACCTGATGGCCCTTCTAAATTGCATTTCGGCCTGCCTGAAATTATTCAGACGCATTAATGCAATGCCGCTGTTGTAACTGATGCGGGCAGCTTCCCTGCGGTCGGTGCGCCTTACCCTGCTAAATGCCCGGCGGTAGTGATTTACGGCATCAATGTAATGGCTCTGTTCAAAAGCACGATCACCACGGGCAACCCTTCTGCTCTGGGCAGAAGTTTCGGCAGTAATGGAGGTCAGGAGTAATAACAGGAAAATTAACAAACCTCTTTTACCGATCATTGCAGATAAAGCTTTGGTTTGGATTAAACATTTCTGAATGAATTTCGGAAAAGAGTTTCAATTCATTGATCTGAAAGTGTTGGTACTGCTGCTTTCGTCATCCTCCTCATCTATTTTTGGCCTGTAGTAAGAGGGAATGTCCTCCTCTTTCAACGTTTCGGTAGTTTCGGATGAAGGAATTGGTTCCGTCTTTTCGTCAGCGAGTGCATCAGTGGGTTGTTCTGTCATACCCATCTTGTCGCTTCCTGGATTTGTGAGATCGTGGCTCAAATTGTCGATACTTCGCTGCATCTTGCGGGCTTCATGTTCAATTTCTCCTGAGTAGCGGTGAATTTCGGAATTGATCTCTTGCTGCACCTTCTTCACTTCATTGATGCCCTTGCCGATCATCCGGGCTATTTCAGGAATTTTGCCGGGGCCAAACAGCAGTAAAAAAATCAACAGTATAATAAGTATCTCGCCGCCGCTGATACCAAAAAGTAAGATAAATTCCGAAAAAGCTGCCATAATAAGATTTGAACAAATTTACAGGTTTTCGGATAATCTTTTATTAAAACTACTTTGAAATTAACGCAAGGAACAACAATCAAATTTAATGATTGAGTTTGGTCCAAAAAGTGCATGAAAATCAATTACCAGGGCTGAATCCCTTATTTTCTGAGTCATCAATAACCCCGACATTAAGGTCATGGTTGTTGAAAAACAAGATGTTATCTGTTTTTGTGTCTGAAATTTACAATTTATAGAATGTACTCCTGATTGGATTAAAATATACTGCAACAAAAAAGCCGCCCCGGATATGCTGGAGGCGGCTTAATAAAATTCCTGAAAAGATATTAGCTTGCCTTATGGTCTTTGTTTTTTCTCATGATCAAATCATAGGCCACCGGAGTTGCGTTAAACAGCGAGGAATAAGTTCCAACTCCAATCCCTACCATCAGAGCAAAAGCAAACCCACGAACAACTTCTCCACCAAATAGGAAAATAATCAACAGAACTGCTAGGGTGGTTACCGAAGTATTAAAGGTTCTTGAGAGGGTTGCATTAAGTGCAAGGTTCATATTGGTTTTTAAATCCCTCTTCGGAAAAAGGTTTATATTTTCTCTAATCCTGTCGAAAATTACAACAGTATCGTTGAT
>DATIKH010000123.1:0-4480 GCA_035477775.1 Bacteroidales bacterium
GCTCATTTTTATGGACATGGTCAATAACCAGATACCCACCTTCGACGACAAAGCTGAAGCGCTGCACTATTTCCCGATGTTCCGCACCTGGTTTGGATTGATGGGTCTGTGTAAACTTTGCTGGAACGATGTGATTCCCGAGAGTAATGCCCTTGCAGAGGAGCCACATAAGATCCCTGAGCATGTTGACAATTATGTAACCATATACCAGGCAGTAACAGGTAATCCGTTTTCCAAGGAAGAACTGATACGGCAGAGCGAAAGGGTTTATAATTTTCAAAGGGTGTTTAATTTGCGCCGCGGCTACGGCAAGCGCATACACGACAAGCAGCCCTACCGCGCTGCCGGCCCGGTAACCGTCGAAGAATACGAATCGCGCGCCGAACGCTACGACAAGCAGCTTAAGGAACTGTTGGGTGTTGACCCGGCAGGAAAAACTACACCGGAAAAAATCTCCATTCTAAGGAAACACCGCGAAGCGCAATACGAAAAACTTGTGGATGCAGTATATCAGCGCCGCGGATGGACACCAAACGGAGTTCCCACGCTTGAGCACCTGAAAGACCTCGGCATGGACCTGCCCGAAGTAGTAGAGGTGGTAAAAAAGAATCTGAATTAGCAGGAATACCCCGCCGACAAACACTTGCCGCCTCTACATCCAAGGGGCGGTTTTTTTGTTCTGAAATTCTATGCCAGACCCATAAAAGCGAATGGCCGGCCATGAGGCCAGCCATTCGCTTTACAATTAAAACCGGGGTGTCAAATCAACTTATGGAGTTGTGATAGAACCCACGTTGGTGTCGAAGTTCAGGGTAATTCGCTGACCTGCGGTTCCTGCAACTGGTGCCTGGTCGCCGCCCGAGCCGCGGAATTCAATTACCCCAGCATTAACGCGGAATTCGGCCTGCCACCATGCGGGAATCCATGGGTGAGCTGCATACATCCGGATGTTACCGTTAGCAGGTAGCAGGGGCGAAGTAAGAGTCCTGGCGGTATTATCCACAGTAAACCTGTTGGCCACCACACCGGCATCCCAGCTACCAAAAGCATCTCCTATACCAAATACTTCAGCAGGGCGTACGGAAATCCTTCTTTGGTTATCGCGCAGGTTTAGAACTATAATATGCACACCACTTGTGCCAATGGCCATATTATTATTCAAATTGGTTACAGTAACTGCACCTGTAGCTGCGTCAAAGGAGTTAACTTCGGGGAATCCAATGTTTGGTGACCCCCAGGCGCGAGCCGAAACCTTAAAGCCTTCGTTGGCTGTAAAGTGGGCAATTTTCCAGAAAATGCCTTCGGTTGGGGCACCACCTGCCAGTGGGATCATGCGGGCAAGTGCATTTGTTCCGGGCGCATCCCATCCATAGGCAGTGGCAGAACCGACTAGGAACATTTCTGCAGGAAATGCAGGAGGTGTATAGTCGCCGGTACGGGTAAGGGTTGCAGTAAGGCCATCGGTAAGTCTCCATCTAACGGTAACAGTATAAAGCCCAACAACGGTGTTGGCAATATTGGCACCACCGGGAACCAGCGCGTTTAAGGCCCCGCCGAAATTCGTATTGGCTCTTACAACTGCTCCGTCAAGAAGGATCTTCCAGCCATTGCCATAACGGAACTTGAACTCGCCTGCAATAAGGGCAACATTGGTTGCTGAAAAAGTCATGTCGTTGAGGTTAAACGGGCCCTGAGGAAGAGCTGTGCTGCCACCCCAACCTCCTAAAGTTGCGCCACCAATAATACCCCAGTTTACGCGGGCAACCACTACCCTGTTGAGTTGGGTGTCGTAAATCACGTGATACAGACCGTCTTCGGGCACAATAAACTTGTTGTTGGTTTCCATCAAATCGCCACGTGCCATCCAATCACGGGGTTCTTCGGCATCGCGAGTAGCTACAGGTACTTCGGCAAAATTGGCCGCAGGGCCAAAGGTTCTTGCAGCGCCACCAGCAACTTTGAGGATGTTGAAACCATTTGCTGCACCGCCTCTTACTGCAATATAAATATCGACCAGACCAGTACGCGGAACCTGACCAACCTCATTGGGGGTAGGCATCATAAGTCCGTCAGCATGCACCTCAGTAAGCGCAGTTCCCGGGCCTACAATATACAACCCGTCCTCTACCAGAAGGGGTGCAGGACCATCTTCTTTCGGATCACATGCAGCAAAAAACATCGCCGGGATCAACACAGCGAAGAAAAGCTTTAAAAATACACTGAAAACATTCCTTTTCATAGTTGTTGTTTTAAAGTGAGTAAAAGATTAAAAAATTTATGTTTGGTTGGGAAATCACTAATTAACGATAATACCTGCAAGGTTTGGGTTTGATTCAACTGCCCAAAGCGGTACGGGAAATGTATTGCGATCGGGCGTAGAGGCAGGTTTTTCCCACCATGCATCATTGAATCGGCCAAACCGAATCAGGTCTTGCCTGCGATGACCTTCCCAGAACAACTCCCGGCCCCTTTCAGCCAAGATTTCATTCAGGCCGGCCTGACCCACAAGGGTGGCGCTCCAGCCTGCCGGCAATCCAGCCCTGGTTCTTATGGCATCCAAGCCCGGCACATTCACCGGTCTGCCCTGGCGAAGTTGTGCTTCAGCCTTCATAAGCAGGATGTCGGCATAGCGGAATATCGGAAAATCGTTGCTCAAATCGGCTTTGGCTCCCCGGGCGATTTCAAATTTACGTACACGGGCGCCTGACATGCGTATTTGCTGGGCTGTGAAAGCTCCCGGTGTCATCTCCAATGCAGGAATGAAAGGATTGAAAATCAAGGGAAGGCCACCGGCTCCCACATCGTTGATGGGTGCGCCATTAATATCGAACTGCTGTCCAACAAGAAAATATCCAGCTTTTCGAAGGTCATTGTCGGCATAAGTATTGAAGTGTTGCTGGGTAACCGCAAAACCGTTCCACGGGCCTACCGGCATATCGAAGGTGCGGTTGCTGTTGTAATGCAGCGTACGCATGTGGAGGTTAAATCCTGTATAGTCGTCCTCATGATAAGGGATGACCCAGATAAGTTCAGGAGAATTTTCGTTGTTTGTGGCAAAAGGCGCCATAGGATTCGACTCCAGCCTGTAAACACCTAAAGCAATAACACTGTCGGCATAGGCCTCTGCCCTGGCCCATTGTGCAACACCGGTATAAACCTGGGCATTGAGATACAGCTTGGCCAGCAGCGAGAAAGCCATACCACGGGTTACTGCGGTTTTGGAGGTGCTGTTGTCGAGGTAGGGTATGCTCTGCTCAATCTCCCTGACGATATCTGTCCAGATATTGGCTCTTCTTCTGCGAAACGGACGCTCCTCGGCATTCAGGAACTGGGTAACATACGGAACATCGCCATAATTGTCGATCAGCAGATAATAGTAGTAGGCGCGCATGATACGGGCTTTAGCGATTGCCTGGTCAATGATGGGATTGCCGGCCTGAGGTTGAAAGGTTTCGATGAATTTGTTTGCTTCAACGATCCCTCTGTAAAAACGGCTCCACATCGAATTGATTGCTTCGGTATTATTGTCCCAGGTATGGCGGTGCAAAACCATCCATTTACCGCCGTCGAGCCAGTCCATGCCCCTAACAGGAGCTACTACAGCATCGCCGGTTATTTCCTGGGCAAACCACCACCCGCCCCAATCGATAAAATCCCTCATGGGGGCATAAATGGGGCTCATTCGCAAAACCGGGTCGGCAGTATATACATCCTCCGGTATCCGGTCGTACAGCATTGTATCCAGGTCGGTACAAGCAACTGAAAACAGACCAAAAAACAAGAAAAGGCTAATTATTTTCTTCATAGCTCATACAATTATTTACAATGAAACATTAACTCCCAGAACAATCGACCGGGTTTTTGGATAGATATTGAACTGGTCTAGCCCGAAGGAAAGTCCGTCGAAAGTTATTTCAGGGTCGATACCTGAGTAGTTTGTGAATGTGAACACATTGTTTGCAGCAAGATAAATACGCAAATTCCGCATTCCCATAACATTTCTAAGGTTGTAACCCAATGAGAGGTTGTCGATACGAAGGAAAGATCCATCCTCCAGATAATAGCTGCTTGGTTTTGGATTGTCGCGAAGCCCCCTGTTATACTCATCAAGAGCCGACTGCAACACATTAGATTCGGGAAGCAGAACAGGGTTGCCAAAAATCATCCTCGTAGTATTGAACACCTGGTATCCAAAAACACCACGCAGGCTGATGCTGGCATCAAAATTATTCCACAAGGTGAAGAAGTTCGACCAGCCAATTTCAAAATCGGGTTGTGCATTACCCACAACGCGACGGTCGGCAAGGTCAAGCTGACGGGTTACCCCCCCTGCTGCGGTGAAAAAGGCGAACTCCCCATTAATCAACCCGGCATACTCCGGCATATACCATGTTCCCAGCGGCATACCAGGCTGAACTGTTTGCGTCCAGTTTTGGCCGCCCACCAGGCCGGGTCCTGACAACCAACCCTCTTGCAAACG
>DATIKH010000124.1:0-4680 GCA_035477775.1 Bacteroidales bacterium
TAATGAGGGTTTCGCGGGTAATCAGGTTGGTGCTCTGAAGGTGGCTTGCCCCCGAAAGATCCACAAAATGCTGACCTGCTTCCCCTTTGAGCCTTAAATCGCCTGCGCCCGACAAATTGGTTCGCAAAATCCGGGCATCAACTACCAGATCAATTTCTCCGGCCCCACTGATATCGAAGGTCAACTCGCGGCTTTCCACAGGCTCTGTCGAGCTCAAACTGCCTGCTCCCCTTAAGCTCACCCGGGTCAACTCAGGATAAGTTATTGTTAGCTTGCTTCGAGTTGGTCGTAGAATCATTTCGTTGCGGGTGCTGATAGTCAGAGTTCCTGCTTTGACCTGAATATTTACATGCTCCATCAGATTCGAGTCTGTTTCAATGATTACCTGCGGGTTGTTACCCCTGGTTAAGGTAACATTAAACATTCCACCTAAATCAATATTTTCAAAACGCTCAAGAGCTAAGGTGTCGGTAACCAAATTACCGTCGCCTGCAATAGACCTGCTATCGACAATCACGCACGAAGCCATGGTGGTGAATAATGCAAAGGACACGAACCAGATGTGAAATGGCCTTAAGATTTTCATTTTTTTTGATTGGTTTTGGTTTACTGATGTATGACGGCAAGGGCTAAAAAATGTTACAGCAGCGCTTTCTTTTGAATACAGGTTGCTGAAGCAAAATGCAAATAATCGCAATGAACCCTAACAAAAACGATTAGCGAGCTTTGCGAAAAGCTTTGCGCTCCTTGCGTTTAAGCTCTTAAGCGACAAATTTCAAAAAAACAAAGGAATAAACCCTGTAGATTCCGGATTTGTCTCTCTCCCGTAAGGGAACAGAAATCAGGTGGCCGCCCCAAACTGCCTCAAAAACCTGAGGTCGTTCTCAAAAAACATTCTGAGGTCTTTTATTTGATAAGTAAGCATGGTAATGCGCTCGATGCCCATTCCAAAGGCATAACCCGAATACACTTTGCTGTCGATGCCGCAATTTTCGAGTACATGCGGGTCAACCATACCGCAGCCCATAATTTCAATCCAACCGGTGTATTTGCAAAGGTTGCAGCCTTTTCCGCCACAGATGCTGCACGAAACATCCATTTCGGCCGAAGGCTCCGTGAAAGGGAAGAAGGAGGGTCTCAGTCGTATCTCCGTTTTGTCTCCGAACATTTCGCGTGCAAAATAGAGCAGTGTCTGGCGCATATCGGCAAACGACACACCCTTGTCGATATAAAGCCCTTCGACCTGGTGAAAAATGCAATGTGCCCTTGCCGAAATGGCTTCGTTTCTGAAAACCCTCCCGGGGGAGATGGTGCGAATGGGCGGTTTTTGACTTTCCATAACCCGCACCTGCACCGAGCTGGTATGTGTTCGCAAGGCAAGGTCAGGGTTTTTGCCAATAAAAAAGGTATCCTGCATATCGCGGGCAGGATGCTCCTCAGGAAAATTGAGGGCACTGAAATTGTGCCAATCGTCTTCCATTTCAGGACCGTCGGAGATAACAAAGCCGATGCGTTCGAAAATGCTGTTGATGCGGTTGCGCACGATCGAAATGGGATGGCGCGATCCAATGGGGGCAAAAACGGCCGGCATGGTCAGATCGGGTTGGCCCTTACCGTCGATATTGGTTGCAAGGCTTTGTTCTAGCTCTTCTTTTCTCAGGTTTATAATTTCAGCAACGCGGTCTTTCAACAAGTTCAGTTGCTGTCCCACTTCCTTTCGCAGGGCGGGGTCGATGCTCTTGAAGTCGTTGAACAATTCGGCAATCAATCCTTTTTTTGACAGCAACCTGATGCGGAAGGCCTCCAGTTGCTCCTGCGATTCGGCACGGAATGCTTCGGCTTCAGCCAGGAGGGTTTTGATTTTTTCCTGCATGAAAATCGATAATTAATCAAGTACAACAATCCGCATCGCCACGTCCTGCAACGGCCTGTTGCCCGGCCCGGTCTGCACGGCTGCAATCAGGTCGATCACCTCAAGTCCTTCAACTACCTGTCCGAAAACGGTATAGGCATGATCCAAGTGGGGTGTTCCTCCTTCGGTGGCATAAACCGCACGTTCTTCGGCTGTAAAGGGGAAGCCCCTTCTTTGTTCCATCATGTTGAGTTCTTCTTCATTCCAGATGCGGCCCTGAACAATATAGAACTGTGAGCCCGATGATCGCCGCTCGGGATTCATCTGGTCGCCCATGCGGGCAGCCGCCAGGGCGCCTTTGCGGTGAATAATCCCGGGTACAATTTCGGCTGGCAGGGTGTAGCCCGGGTCGCCGGTTCCGAGCGGCTGGCCAGCAGGCGCATTGCGCGAAAGGGGGTCGCCGCCCTGGATCATAAAACCGTTAATGACCCGGTGAAACAGCAGTCCGTCGTAGAATCCTTCACCGGCAAGTTTTAGGAAATTGTCGCGGTGCAACGGGGTTTCATTGAAAAGTTTTATGGTAATATCTCCAAATTCGGTAATGATTTTTATCCTTGCTTCCCGGTTGTTTTCGGTAGTGCGCGCATGGCCGCACGAAACAAACAACATCAGCAGGGCCAAAAGACTGGGAAATAATTTCGACATCAGATTATGCTGGTTCATAGTTTTGGGTTTTACAAGCGTCAAAGATAATAAAGATTGAAGCAGCCAGCCACTCAAAAAATCAACCAATACTACACCATACTATCTGGTGATAATCCGGTTAAGGGCCTGGGCAAAGAGCCCTACCTTGATTTTCAACTGGCGGTCGGTCTCGAGTAATTCCATTTGTTCATCAACATCGGTCGAGGTTTTGATTTTTTCCTGATTCTGAGCAATCATCCTTTCCAGGCGCTTCAGCTTGAAAGAGTAAACCACATTCAAAAGATTGTCGCGAAGATGATCCTCCTCAGATTTTACAAAAATGCGGTGTTTTACTGACCAGTTCTGGCTTAGGGCGTGCGGGGTTGAAATGAGGTTAATTACCATATTCCGAACATCCTCGTCGGGATGGCCTGTAAATTCCTGTATCGGCGGAATAATATCCGTTGGTTGGTACCTGGCAAAAATCTCGTAAATCTTCTGACAAGTAGCGTTGTCGAAATTCAATTGGTCGTCGTTAAAATCATCAACCACAAAATTGAGCAGCCTTACCGAAACCGGCGCCGGCTTTCCAAATTCATCCAATCCTTCGAATTCCAGCATGTTGCCCGCATAAAGCAACAACATTCGGATTACTTCTTTTTCGTGGTGGCCGTTGGTTATGTGCGAAGTTTGAGCTTGTTGTGTAGCGGTGTAAACCTGCTCAGTCACGATTTCCTTGGTGTTGGTTTTTGAGTCGCGGTTGTGTTTCTGCCTGACTTGCTTGTTTATCTCGTCGATCAACATGCGCTCATCAACCTGCAATAGCCCGCTGCACTTTTTGGAGTAGAGGCTCCGGGCAATAGGTTCGGGAATAAGCGAAATGGTCTGAGCAATCTCCTTGATCAAAACGGCTTTGCGAATTGGGTCGTCGCCGGTTTCTTCTAATAAAATATTGGTTTTGAACGAAATAAAATCAACGGTATTGGCTTCAACAAAGGCTTTTACCTCTACCGGCCTGTATTTGCGGGCGTATGAATCGGGGTCTTCTCCTTCAGGAAAGAGCACCAGGCGAATGTTAAGGCCTTCTTCAAGAATCATGTCGATTCCCCTGAATGCAGCTTTTATTCCGGCAGGATCTCCGTCGAACAGCAGTGTAATATTGGAGGTATAACGGCGGATGAGCCTTATCTGATCGGCCGTAAGAGAGGTGCCCGACGAGGCTATCACATTTTCGATACCGGCCTGGTGCAACGAAATCACGTCGGTATAACCTTCAACCAGGTAGCAATTGTCTGCTTTAACGATGGCGTTTTTTGCAAAAAACAGGCCGTAGAGGATTTTACTTTTCTGGTAAATGTCGCTTTCGGCGGAGTTGAGGTACTTTGGCTTGTTTTTGTCGCTGGTAAGTATCCGGCCACCAAACCCTAAAACCCTCCCCGAAAGATTGTGAACCGGAAATACAATCCGGCCCCTGAAGGTATCGAAGTGCTGGTAGTCTTTTTCTTTCGAAAGGCTTGTTTTTAGCAGGTATTCTTTCTTATACCCGTTTTTAATGGCCAGGCGGGTAAAGGTATCCCACTGGTCGGGACAATAACCTATGCCGAATTTTTTGATGACCTCGGGCAAAAAGCCCCTTTCTTTCAGGTAGGTAAGGGCTATGGCTTTTCCCTCCTCGCTCTGGTGAAGCGTTTCTTCGAAAAACTTCTGGGCAAAGGCTGTAAGGTTATACAGGCTTTCCTTTTCATCCTGCTCCTGAAGTTGCTCGGGGGTAGGTTTGGTTTCCTCCACTTCGATGGAGTACTTATTTGCAAGGTACTTTAATGCTTCAGGATAAGTATAATGCTCGTGCTCCATGAGAAAATTCACGGCATTACCCCCTTTGCCGCAACCAAAGCATTTGTAAATGCCACGTGCCGGCGAAACATTGAACGAAGGGGTTTTTTCGTTGTGAAAAGGACACAGCCCGATCAGGTTTACACCACGTTTCTTCAGACTTACAAACTCGCCCACTACCTCTTCAACTCGTGCAGCATCTAAAATTTGTCCAATGGTTTCGGGCTTAATCATGCTTTGGGTTTATTTTGCGAATTTATAGGATTAAATCCTCTCTTCATGGCATTGTTCATAATTAACACCTGATGGTA
>DATIKH010000125.1:0-2871 GCA_035477775.1 Bacteroidales bacterium
AGAACACCGAAAGGCCTGTTACCGTCGATGTGGGTACGAACCACCTGGTAGGCACCGACCTCGACAAGGTGGAAAAAACCGCCCTCGACATCCTTGGGGGCACCATCAAGCCAGGCCGCATTCCCGAACTCTGGGACGGCAAAACTGCCAAACGCATAGCCGAGATTATTGTTGAAAACGTGGTCAAGGCATAGGGCATAGGGCATGGGGCATGGGGCAGAGGGCATGGGGCAGAGGGTATGGGGCATGGGAAAGAGGGCAGAGGGTATGGGGCAGAGGGCATGGGGCAGAGAGCATGGGGCATGGGGAAGAGGGAAGATGGAAGAGAGAAAAAGTAAAAGAACAGCTATGGGTAATTTTAGATTTGAGGACTTAGATATCTGGCAAGAAGGAATTGAAATTTCTGAATTGCTCTTTGAAATTGCCGAAAAGGCTGACGAAAAACGCTTTTTTAAGTTTGCCGAGCAGCTTCGTGGCGCATCCATGAGCATTACCAACAATATCGCAGAAGGTTCCGGTTCTTTTTCTGACAAAGATTTTTGCAACTTCTTGAATATGTCCCGAAGGTCTGTATTTGAATGTGCCAATATCCTGATCATTTACGAAAGGAGAAAAATAATCGATCAAACTGAAAGAGAAAAGATTTTCTCAAAACTTTTGGTTTTAAGCAAGAAAATAACCAACTTTCGCAAAGCCTTAAATAAATAACCCTCGCTACGTACCCCATGCCCCATGCCCTCTGCTCTCTGCCCCAATACAACTTTTAAGAAACCTAACCATTCTTTCGATCAATGACCAAAAAAGTTTCCATAAAAACCATCTGCTGCATCGGTGCCGGTTATGTTGGAGGCCCCACCATGGCTGTTTTTGCCCTGAAATGTCCGCAAATTAAAATTACCGTTGTCGACAGCAACCCTTCCAAGATTGCAGCCTGGAATACCGATGCGCTGCCGGTGTATGAGCCGGGCCTATTGGAAATTGTAAAGCAGGTTCGGGGGGTAAACCTGTTTTTTTCGACTGATGTGGAGCAAGCCATCAAAGAGTCGGAAATGATTTTTATCTCGGTGAACACGCCTACCAAAACCTATGGCGAAGGTAAAGGGATGGCTGCCGACCTGAAGTACGTGGAGTTGTGTACGCGTCAGATTGCCCGCGTTGCAACCAGCGACAAAATCATTGTTGAAAAAAGCACCTTGCCGGTCAGGACGGCCGAAAGTATCAAGGCAATCATCAACGGGATCAATACGGGCTTTAAGTTTCAGGTGCTTTCGAACCCCGAATTCCTGGCCGAGGGTACCGCAGTTAATGACCTTCTTTACGCCGACCGGGTACTTATCGGCGGCGACCAGACTCCCGAAGGCCTCGCGGCCATAGACTCCCTCGCCGGCATCTATGCCAACTGGATACCCCAAAACCGCATCATAAAAACCAACCTGTGGTCGTCGGAGCTGAGCAAGCTTACAGCCAATGCCTTTCTGGCACAAAGGGTTTCGAGCATCAATGCCATTTCGGCCCTTTGCGAGCGCACCGGCGCCGATGTGGATGAGGTAGCGGCGGCCATAGGTATGGACTCTCGCATCGGACCCAAGTTCCTCAAGGCTTCGGTAGGCTTTGGCGGAAGTTGCTTTCAGAAAGACATCCTGAACCTGGTGTATCTTTGCCGCTATTTCAACCTGCCCGAAGTGGCCGATTACTGGGAGCAGGTAATCATCATGAACGACTACCAAAAAAGCCGTTTCGCCCGCAAGGTAATCACCACCTTGTTCAACACCGTTAGCGGTAAAAAAATTGCCCTGTTAGGCTGGGCTTTCAAAAAAGACACCAACGACTCGCGCGAATCTGCCGCCATCTATATTGCCGAAGAGTTGCTTGCAGATCAGGCCGAGGTTCATGTTTATGACCCCCAGGTAAGTCCCGAACGCATCATGAGCGACATGAACGAGTTGCTTGCTGTTAGAGGGATAAACGGAAAATTAAACCCCGCCGATATTCTGAAACGCATCATCATACACAAAGACCCCTACCAGGCTACCAGCCAGGCCCATGCCGTGCTGTTAATCACCGAATGGGACGAATTCAAAACTTACAACTGGAATACCATTTACGAAAACATGCTTAAACCAGCCTTCCTGTTCGACGGCCGCAATCTTCTTGATGCGAAGTTTTTGAAGGAAACCGGGTTTAAGGTGTATCAGATAGGGAAATAACAATTCGGTCATTGGTCATTGGTAATTTTTTTCCAAAATGCAGGGGAAATGAAGTTAAGCGATTTGGAAGTTTACACCAAAGCCATGGAGATTGGGCAAATCGTATGGGAGATTGCGATGAAATGGGATTTTTTCCAAAAAGACACTGTTGGCAAACAATATGTTAAAGCTGCAGACTCTATCGCCTCAAATATCTCCGAAGGTTATGGAAGGTTTCATTTTGCTGATGCAAAAAAATTTTACTATTACTCAAGGGGTTCTCTTTCTGAAACTTTTACCTGGACCGAAAAAGCCATCCAACGAAATTTTATCACCCAACAGGAGTATGATAATTTGACTGAAAAGCTCAGTGTCTTAGGAAAAAAAACTGAACAACTTTATTAAGAAAAAAGGAAATTAGTTGCTGGTCACCAGCCCTTTATTGCGACCTTCATGGGTCAATGGTTATTAGAATAGCCCTATTCCCAATGTCTAATGACCAATGACCGATGACCATTGACCAATGACCAATGACTGATGACCAATGACCGATGACCAACTCCCTGCACCATGAACCTCCGACTACCCGGTTTTTTGCTTCCGTTCAAGGACGTACTGCTTTTCCTGCTGCTGCTGTTTTCGTTCCATTTTGTTTATCTGGGATGGTCGGTCGGGCTGCACTTTT
>DATIKH010000126.1:0-5647 GCA_035477775.1 Bacteroidales bacterium
GCATCATGCTGGTACCAGTTTAACAGAAGGCATTGGTTTTTAAGAACAGGCTTCAATTCTTTTTTGTGGATTCAGTATTATTTTTTACTTTAGGCCGCCCAAGAGCAAAGCCCTTGGATTATTACTAACCAATTACTTAGCATCATGGAAGAGAAAAATCAGTATGCAAAAGGGTTGCCTGAAAATGCGTTCAGGGAATTAAAGCCCGGTGAAGATTACGTTCCGGTGATGGCGCCGGATAAAATTTATCCTGAGGTAAATTTCAGGTCGGTTTCCCTTGGTTTGCTGATGGCCGTTGTTTTTTCGGCTGCAGCAGCATATTTGGGGCTGAAAATAGGGCAAGTATTTGAGGCTGCCATTCCGATAGCCATTATCGCCATTGGCATTTCGACGGTTACCAAACGAAAGAATGCCCTTGGTGAAAATGTTATCATACAAAGTATCGGAGCAAGTTCGGGCGTGATCGTGGCCGGAGCCATCTTCACCCTTCCTGCCCTGTTTATTTTAGGACTTGAAGCACATTTCTACCAGGTGTTTTTGTCGTCGCTGCTGGGGGGCTTTTTAGGAATCTTGTTCCTGATTCCTTTCCGGAAATATTTTGTAGCCGAGATGCACGGAAAATTTCCATTCCCCGAGGCCACAGCAACCACTGAGGTACTCATTACTGGCGAAAAAGGGGGCGACCAGGCCAGGGTGCTGCTTTTTGCCGGCCTAATCGGGGGTATTTATGATTTCATAATTTCAGCCTTCGGTTGGTGGAGCGAGGTTTTCTCCACCAGGGTTATACCATTTGGAGAGACACTGGCAGAACAGGCCAAGCTGGTTTTTAAAATCAATGTTGGTGCCGCGATTGTAGGTCTTGGATATATCATCGGATTGAAGTATGCGGTGATAATCACAGCCGGTTCATTCGTAGGCTGGTTTGTAATTATTCCGATGATTGCTCATGCAGCTTCCATGTTTGGTGGCGAGGCAAACCCCATTGCAGCATTAGCTCCCGAAACCATTTTCAGAGAGTATGTGCGCCTGATAGGCATTGGAGGTATTGCCATGGCTGGTGTGATTGGAATCATCAGATCGTCGGGAATCATAAAAAATGCCCTGAAACTTGCCGTAAAGGAAACTTTATCGAAACACGCCACAAGTGAAAACAACCTGCGAACACGCCGCGACCTGCCTATGAGCCTTGTAGCAGGCGGATTGGTGCTCACAGCTTTACTGATTTTCGTGTTTTTCCAATTTGGGGTAGTGCAAAATCTGGGACATGCACTAATTGGTCTCGGCATTGTTCTGTTGATCGCCTTCCTGTTTACAACTGTGTCGGCTAATGCCATTGCGGTAGTAGGTACAAACCCCGTATCGGGTATGACCCTGATGACCCTGATTTTAACTTCCCTGGTTATGACTGCAGCAGGTTTGTCGGGAACTTCGGGTATGGTGGCTGCCCTGATCATTGGAGGTGTGGTTTGTACTGCTTTGGCCATGGCCGGAGGTTTCATCACCGACCTGAAAATCGGATACTGGCTGGGAACTTCACCATACAAGCAACAAAGCTGGAAATTCCTGGGTACGGTTGTTTCTGCCGCCACGGTTGGTGGTGTTATTCTTATCCTGAATCAGACCTATGGGTTTACCGGCGAGGACGCCATGATTGCCCCGCAGGCCAATGCCATGGCGGCAGTTATTGAGCCCATGATGACCGGAGGCACTGCACCCTGGCTGCTTTATGCTGCCGGTGCTGCCCTTTCGCTTATTCTTACCATGCTTGGCATTCCTGCCCTGGCTTTTGCCCTGGGTATGTTCATCCCGTTAGAATTAAACACTCCCCTGCTGGTGGGAGGTATTATAGCCTATTTCGTTACAAAAAGCACGGCAAATGCCAGCCTGTCGAAAACACGCAAAGAGCGCGGAACCCTAGTTGCCAGCGGTTTTATAGCCGGAGGCGCATTGATGGGAGTAATCAGCGCCCTGTTGAAATTCGGAGGTCTTGATATGGCTGCCGAAACCTGGATGGAAACACCTGCAGCTCAATGGCTTGGATTGGGTATGTTTATTTTGCTATGTACTTACTTATTCCGTACTGCCATTAAACCAAAAGAATCAGAATAAACCATTTAAAGCCCCCTGAAGGTCTGTCCTGAAGGGGGGCTTTTTATAAATTGTATTCGAAAGTTTTCCGAAGCCATAAGGAGAAAACAAAAAGATTTTTAATAACTACAAGGACGAAAAACCTACTGGAGAGTACATCCTACCCTAACATTTTAAACCGGTAAAAAATGAAAGAAAAACTGCTTGAAAGATTCTTGAGATACATAAGCATCGATACCCAAAGTGATGCATCTTCAGCCACCACCCCCAGTACGTCCAAACAGTTTGAACTGGCCAACCTTTTGGTTCAGGAGTTGAAGGATTTGGGGCTATCCGATGCCCATGTTGATGACAAATGCTATGTAATGGCGACTTTGCCAGCAAACACCGATAAAAACATCCCTGTAATCGGATTTCTGGCGCATGTAGATACGGCCCCCGATTTGCCGGGTAAGGTGCTTAATCCGCAGATTATTCCTAATTACGACGGGAAGGACATTTTGCTCAATTCAGAAAAAAACCTGTTTCTGAAAGTGAAAGATTTTCCGGAGTTGGAAAAATATGCAGGCCAAACGCTTATTACAACCGATGGCACAACCCTGCTCGGCGCTGACGACAAGGCCGGTATTGCCGAAATCATGACAGCCATTGAGCACCTGGTCAAAAATCCTGAAATAAAGCACGGAACCATAAAAATAGCCTTTACGCCCGATGAGGAGATCGGCCGAGGTGTTGACCATTTTGATGTAGCAAAGTTTGGAGCTCAATACGCCTATACCCTCGACGGGGATGCCGTTGGCGTATTAGAGTATGAGAACTTCAACGCTGCCCACGCCAAGGTAAAGGTACAGGGGCGCAATGTACATCCCGGCTACGCAAAATACAAAATGATCAACTCGATGCTGGTCGGATCAGAGTTTAATGACATGCTGCCGGTTTTCGAAAGGCCTGAGTTCACTGAGCATTATGAGGGATTTTTCCATCTTATCAAATTCGAGGGTACGGTGGAGGAGTCAACCCTGCAATACATTATCCGCGACCACGACAGGCAGAAATTCGATCGCCGCAAAGTGCAGATAGGTGAAGTAGCCGAATTTATCAACAAAAAATATGGGCAAGGCACCATCACCATCGAGATGAAAGACCAGTACTTCAACATGCGCGAAAAGGTGGAGCCGGTTTATCATATTGTGGAGATTGCCGAGCAGGCCATGAAAGACCTGGGAATAAAACCCACCATAAAACCCATCAGGGGGGGAACTGATGGTTCACGGCTTTCGTACATGGGTTTGCCATGCCCCAATATTTTTGCCGGCGGGCACAACTTTCACGGAAAATATGAGTTTATTCCGCTCGAAAGCATGGAAAAAGCCGCAAGCGTAATGTTGAAAATTATAAATCTTTACTACGAAAAGGCCTAAGCCTGCTCATGTTGGTTTTGGATTTCCGTCAACCTTTATACCCAACAGCCCGTTCGATATTAATCACATTGTCGAGCACGGTGTCTTGAATAAAGGCCTTGGAAAGGTTGGCCTCCAAAAGGTCCGAACCGGTAAGGTCGGCCCCTGACAGGTTGGCTTTGAACAAGTTGGCACGGGTTAAATTGGAAAATCGCATAAGGCTCAGCGAAAGGTCGGCACGGGTAAAGTCGGTATTGATAATGTCGGAATGGGAAAAGTCGGTACCGTCAAGTTTGGCATCGGTAAAATCGGCTTCACTCAAAACAGTTTTGGTAAGGACAGCTTTCGACAAAACGGCATCTGCAAAATTAGCGCCCTTCAGGTTGGCTTCCGACAGGTTGGCTTCAGCAAGAAATGCCCCGGTAAGATTGGCTCCCGACAGGTTGATCTCAGACATATCTGCTCCGGCAAAATTGGCACCACTCAAGTCGGCGCCCGCAAGGTCGGCGCCCCTGAGTACCGCGCCCCTGAAGTTAAGCGGACTGGCAGATTCTCCATAAGAACTTTGGGCGATCAAAGTCCAAAGATCACGATCGGTCAAAACACGCTGTCGGTCAGATTTCATCTGTTAATAATTTGTTTTTAATAGGTCAGATGGAATTCGCATTCTTGACAATTCCCAGGGTGAGAATGTTTATCATGCTCATTTCATCTGTTAAAAATTAATTTTTATAAAACAAAATTATCATTTTTATTGATATAATGGAATAATCGAGCCAAATACATCTTTTTTTAACATAAAATGATTGGTGTGTATTTTTGCTTGTTTTATTTAAGAAAAAGGTGATTTGATACAACACAACTGCAATGCGCCATTACGTAATTCCATTTTTTATTCCCGAATTTGGGTGCCCCCACCGGTGCATTTACTGTAACCAACATGCTATTACTGGCAGCACGCCAGTCTCGCCTTTGCCGGAGGTTGACCTGAAAATTTCGCAATATCTCGAATCCATGCCCAAAAGCCCGAAAAGTGTTGAGGTGGCATTTTTTGGAGGAAATTTTACGGGCCTTGCATTGCAGGAACAGAAAGAATACCTTCAAAAAGCCGAAAAGTGGATAGACAAGGGAGCCATAAATGGAATAAGAATATCTACAAGGCCTGACTATATTACCCCAGCAGTGCTTCAGGGTTTAAAAAAACACGGGGTAAAAACCATAGAACTCGGTGTGCAGTCGATGGATGATGAGGTTTTAAGGCTTTCAGGAAGGGGCCACAATGCAAGGCATGTTGAAGAGGCATCAAAATTGATTCTGGAATCCGGGTTTAGGCTTTGTTTACAAATGATGACCGGATTGCCCGGCGACAGCATGGAAAAGACCATGTTCACCGCCCAAAGAATTGTTGATCTTGGAGCCGTTGAAACGCGTATTTACCCCGTTTTGGTAATCAGAGATACACCCTTGGCCAATATGTTTGAACAGGGAAAATATGTTCCTTTATCAATGCCGGAAACCATCGAACGATGCAAGAACCTGGTGCTGTTTTTCGAAGCAAATTCGGTGAAGGTTCTCAGATTGGGATTACACCCTTCGGAAGGGATTTGTGCTGGTCACGACCTGATAGCGGGTCCATTTCATCCGGCTCTTAGGGAACTGGTGAATACCGCAATCTGGAAGGAAATATTGGAAAAACATTTGAAGTACGACGGTGCCTTGAAACTGATCATTGAAGCCGCCCCAAACCAGCTTCAGTCAGTCATCGGGCACAAGCAATCAAACAAAAAATACTTCTTGCAGTATTTTAAACAAGTAGAAATTAAAATTAACAAAGCGCTTCATGGCAGGGAATTCCGTATTGATTATTGCTGATGCCCGTTTCCCGGCAGAAATTAAAAAAAATCTGGAGGCTGTGGGCAGCCTCGTTCCCTTCAGCACTCAAGGTATAGTATATGATGCCATTTCAGGTCATCCCGATATATTTTTGTGCCAAACGCCAACCAGCCTTGTTGCAGGGCCCAATACTCCCGAAACAATCCTTCTCGTACTAAGAAAGGCCGAAATCAACCTGGTGATGGGCGAGGAACCGGTTGGCCGGGTCTATCCTGCTTCCGCCCGGTATAACGCTTTTGTTGGAGAAGATTGCCTTATTCATCATA
>DATIKH010000127.1:0-26130 GCA_035477775.1 Bacteroidales bacterium
GTAAGCGGTACGCACAGCAGCCTCGATTACACCGCCTGTAGTTCCAAAAATAACCGCAGCACCAGTTGATTCGCCAAGTGGCTTATCAAAATCCTCTTCCGGAAGACTATTGAAGTCAATGTTGGCGCCTTTGATCAAGGCTGCCAATTCGCGGGTTGATATGGAAAAGTCAACATCGGGATTCCCGTCAACCTTGAATTCCTGGCGCGAGGCCTCATATTTTTTGGCCACGCAAGGCATCACCGAGACCACCACCATATTTTTCCGATCAACCTTGATTTTATCAGCAAAATAGGTTTTGGCTATTGAACCAAACATTTGCTGAGGCGAACGGGCTGTAGAAGGAATATCGAGCAAATCGGGATAATAGTATTCGAAGAAATTAACCCAGCCCGGACAGCAAGAGGTAAGCATCGGCAGCCTGACGGTTTTGTCGCCATTTAAGTATCGTGAAAGCCGGTCGAGCAATTCTGCACCTTCTTCCATAATGGTAAGGTCGGCCGCAAAGTCGGTATCGAACACGAAATTGAACCCAAGCCTGCGAAGGGCTGCCACCATTTTTCCGGTAACCAGGGTGCCGGGCTCCATTCCGAATTCTTCGCCCAGAGCTGCCCTTACTGCCGGGGCAGTTTGAACAACAACGGTTTTCGATTGGTCGGCCAAAGCCCTTATCACCTGCGGAGTATGATCCACTTCGGTCAATGCGGCTGTGGGACACACGGCGACACACTGCCCGCAATAGGTACACTCGCTATGGTCGAGGTCGCGCTCAAATGCAGGTGCTACCACCGCTTCGAAGCCGCGGTTTATTCCTGAAAGTACACCCACGGTTTGAAAATCGTTGCACATGGTTTCGCAACGGCGGCACATGATACATTTATCCATATCGCGAATGATGGCAGGCGAAAAGTCGGGCTTGTAGGTCGATTTTTCTCCCTGATAGGGAATACTGCGAACACCCATTTTTACGGCCATGTTTTGCAGGTCGCACTGCCCGCTTTTGGCACAGATGAGGCAGTCGAACGGGTGGTCGGAGAGTATCAATTCGAGTACGGTGCGGCGCGAATTGAGCACCCGCATGCTGTTGGTTTTTACTACCATACCTTCAAAACATTCGGTAGCACATGAAGGAGCCAGATTGCGGCGGCCTTCCACTTCGACAACGCACACCCGGCATCCACCAGGCTTATGCTCCAGATTCAGATCAGCCAGATACATGTAGCACAAGGTTGGTATCTCAATGCCCAACTTTTTGGCAGCCATGTAAACAGTCGAGCCCTTCTCAACTTCCACCGGCCTGTTATCTATGGTTATTTTAACAAGTTCCATTATTTTGAAATATTTTTTAAATGACTGTTACAGCATTGAACTTACATTTTTCCTTACAAACACCGCACTTGATACAAAGCGCCTGGTCGATCAGGTGTATTTGTTTCCTTTCGCCCGAAATACAATTTACCGGACAGTTGCGTGCGCAAGCGGTGCAACCTACACAGTTTTCGGGGATGACCTCGAAGCGGATAAGGTCCTTGCACTGCCCTGCAAAGCACTTCTGTTCTGTAATGTGGGCAACATACTCATCGTAAAAATTTTCGATGGTCGAAAGTACCGGGTTGGGCGAGGTCTGTCCAAGTCCGCAAAGAGATGTATCGCAAATCACTTTACCCAAATTGCGAAGTTTATCAATATCTTCCATGGTACCCTTGCCCTTGGTAATTGTATGCAGCGTTTCATAAAGACGCTTGTTGCCAATACGGCATGGGGAGCATTTTCCGCACGACTCTTCTACTGTAAAGTCAAGGTAAAACTTGGCTACCGATACCATGCAATCGTCTTCGTCCATTACGATCATACCGCCCGAACCCATCATGGATCCGGCCGCTAACAAAGTATCGAAGTCAATTGGAGTATCGAGGTGTTTTTCGCAAAGGCATCCTCCTGATGGGCCGCCGGTTTGAACTGCTTTAAACTTTTTGCCACCTTTAATACCGCCACCAATCTCGAAAATAACCTCGCGCAGGGTAATTCCCATCGGAACCTCGATGAGACCAACATTGTTGATTTTACCGGCCAGGGCAAAAACTTTGGTTCCTTTCGATTTTTCGGTACCTATCGAGGCAAACCATTTAGCACCTTTGTTGATAATTACGGGGATGTTGGCGTAGGTCTCCACGTTGTTTACGTTGGTGGGCATGCCCTGGTAGCCTTTCTGGGCCGGAAACGGAGGTTTGAAAGTCGGCTCACCGCGGTGTCCTTCCATAGAACGGATCAAAGCAGTTTCCTCGCCGCAAACAAATGCCCCTGCACCGTAACGTAATTCAATATCGAAGTTGAATCCGCTACCTAGAATATTCTCGCCCAAAAGCCCATATTCGCGGGCTTGCTGAATGGCAATTTTTAGCCGGTTAATAGCCAACGGATATTCGGCCCTGATATATACAAGACCTTTGTCAGCTCCAATGCAGTAACCATTTATGGCCATAGCTTCGAGTACGCAGTGTGGGTCGCCCTCGAGGATGGAGCGGTCCATAAATGCGCCGGGGTCGCCTTCATCGGCATTACAGACCACAAACTTCTGTTGTCCGGGCACATTTCGGGCAATCTGCCATTTGAGGCCGGTAGGAAACCCACCACCTCCGCGCCCGCGCAAGCCTGAGTCAATTATTTCCTTGATAACCTGCTCAGGTTGCATTCCGAGCAAAACTTTGCCCAACGCTTCGTAACCATCGGCAGCCAAATACTCGTTTATGTTCTCCGGATCAATAAGACCGCAGTTACGCAAAGCAATACGAAGCTGCTTCTTGTAAAATCCCATTTGCTTTGAATCGGGGATCCTTTCCTTTTTGACGGGGTCCTTGTAAAGAAGCTTTTCCACTTTACGACCCTTAATGGCATGCTCGGCCACAATTATGGCAGCATCCTTGGGCTTAACGCCAACATAAAAGGTATTGTCGGGTATGATCTTCACAATAGGGCCTTGTTCACAAAAACCGAAACAGCCGGTTGTTACAACCTGTACCTCTGATTCGATTCCTTTTTCCCGAACTTCTTTGTTCAACTCATCAACAAGCACATGACTGTCGCAAACCCTGCACCCTGTGCCGCCACAGACCAGCATATGCATTTTGTATTTTGCCATTACTGATTTCCTCCAAAAGTTAGTTAATCTATTTTTTCGTAATTCACCGGAATAATGCCGTCAAGCAATTCACCGTTTTTAATGTATTTTTCAATGATGTCGTTGGCCTTTTTTGAATCGACATATCCGAAAACAACAGGTTCTTTGCCCGGAAGTGTCACTTCAACAGTGGGTTCTGCAAAACAATAACCCAGACAGCCGGTCTGCGACACAATGGCCTCGATGCTTCTTTTGTCGAGCTCTTCGATCAGGAACTCCATGATATTCTTTGCTCCAGCAGCAATGCCGCAAGTAGCCATAGCAACCTTTACCCTGACCAAAATCTCAGGATTTTCGCTTTTCTCCCTCAGGGCGATTTTCGACTGAAGTTCTGACTTCATCTTCCGCAAATCGTCCAGCGATTTAATTTTTGTCATTTGTTAATCTCCTAAATAATTGGTTTGAAAAATGTATTTCGTTTCTACTGTTTCATTAAAAATTATCCAGCATTAATTGAACTCAGATTTTCGTTGATCAATTCTTTGAGCAATCGGGCAACACTTGCGTCAGATAAAGGTAAACCTTCAAGAACTTCAGCAATCTCCCTGGTATCGAACACGTATTGTTTGTTTTCTACCTTATGTACGTAAGTGAACCTGGTTTCAGGATTTGCCCCGGCAAGCAGTACCACCACACCTGCAATGTCGCCCAATGGTGGGCGGTCAATATGATTATGACCAAATGCTGCAACCAGCGTAGTGCCTTCCCCTGGCTGCGAGGAAAGTCTGAGCGACCCGCCAGCTACTTCGGCATTCTGTTTCAGAAGCGGAATTCCTAAGCCCACCTTGCGGGTCGACCGAGTCGTATAGTAAGGGTCGGCTACCCGTTGCAATACCTCAGGGCTCATTCCACTACCATTATCTTTCACTTCAATTACAAACCTGTTTGCCTGTAACTCTTCGCGGATGCTTATAGTGATTTCTGTAGCTCCGGCAACAATACTGTTTTGTGCGATGTCCAGAATATGTAGCGACAGGTCCTTCATCTCTTTGTTCCAATTAGCTTGCAATTCGATTTGTCCGGTTATCGATTCGGTGGAGTGCTTTGTAAACCTCATCAAAACTACGCCTTTCCATCTCCAATAGTGTTAAGTTTCCTCCAATATCTTCCAGGGTGTGGGCATCGGAACCGCGAATAAAAGATGCCGAAGCAATCCAGGGAAATTTTTGTTTCATTTGCTCTGGCGTGTTATTTCGACTTACTTCGAATGCATCGGCTGCGAATCCTTTGGGTACAAAACCCAACTGACTGGTAAGGCTGAAGCGCATCCTGTCGATGTGGGCCGGTATAAACAGGCCTCCGAGGCTATACACCTGCTGCCTTACCTGATCAAGGCTCTGGTCGAGGCCTGAAATCAACAGCCGGTTTTCAGTGTCAACAATATTTTCTAGCTCATCCACCACTACCTGGTATCCAAAATATTTCGCATCATTGGGTATATCTGGCAAGTACCTGTCGAGATATTCCTGAAATGCAGACAACTTTTCCAAGTCCTCAAAAAACACCAGACAATGAACCTCTTCACGTGTGGTTACTTCTGCTCCCATAAGTACAAAAATGCCCACTTCTTTTGCCAATTTGCATATCAACGGCACTTGCCTTGTGGAGTTGTGATCGGTAATTCCCAGAATGTCGATTCCACGCCGGGCCGCAACCTCCACAATCTTTGCAGGGCTCATCTCGAGATCTCCGCAAGGCGATAAAACGGTGTGCACATGCAAATCGGCCCTGAACAATTTCATTTTTTCAATAGTTCGTAGAGTTTACCGGAAATTTCAAAGGTTGGAAGTGAAGTTCCAAGAATTGGAATTCCCTCTTCGTTGCTTTGAGCCTCAGTATCGGGTTCGGGCCTGTTTTCGGATACCAGAATGACACCTGCCAGATCTTTGAGCGAGGCGATAGCCATTACGTTTTTATGAGTTTGCAGGGTAATCCAGATTTGATCGCCATCGGCATTTCCCATAACATCGCTAAGCAGATCGGAAACATAGCCTCCGGTAACTTCCCTGCTCAATCCATTGGCACCGGACAGAACCTTAAGACCCAATTTTTCAGTAACTTCTTTTACTGTCATTTTTTATTTTTTTGATGTTTACTTATCGCCAAACTTATCCTTTCCCCAAATCTGTTTTAGGATTTCCATGGATTCGCTATAGCTAAGCCAGTTATTTTGTTCGTATTTTTTTTGAATAAAAATACACCGGGTTATGTCTGCCTGTCCCTGAACGATATCCTGAGCAAGGGAGTTGCAGGTTGGCGAACCGCACAATCCGCAGTCAACGTAAGGCAGTGACTTCATGATTTCGCGTACCATTTGCATTTTCAGCATGGCACGCTTCATGTCTTCGTCTAACTTATCCATCGAACGAGGAAGAACTTTGTTTACGCCGATATGCTTCAGAAGAAAGTCGCTATAATGTTCGATAGAGTCGTCTGTTTTTGCATCACCCGCCATAGCCGTGGCTTCTGCCGTTTTTGCGGCCAGCTTACGCAGCCGTTCTACAGTGAAGAACCGGTTTCCGCTGGTAAGAATGCCGCCAGCACAACTTTGGTCGCAAGCGCGAAGCTCAAGAAAATCGATATTGCACTGTTCTTCGTTTTCCATCCTCTCGAGAAATTCAATCACATTGCCGGTTTCATCTATTGCCAGCGAACGGCCTGGCATCAACGATGCCTCGCCTTCGGTAAGGGCCCAAAGCATTTCATCGCGGCACAGACTGATACCAACCGGAACCTGACTATTACCTTTACCAAGCAGGCCCTGCTTCATGCTTGTATAAACTTTGTTGAAGATAAAATCCATATTAATAACACCGTCGATATCTGACAGATATCCCCCGACGGGGCTTTTAACGGCAGCAATATTGGCAGCACATGGGGTTATGTAAAAAATTCCGGTTTGGTTACTGTCGATTCCTTCGTCCGAAAATTTCTTCCGGATGTATGTGGCCATAATGTCCAGGGGCGATTTAAGCAAAATCAGATTTTCGGTAAGGGCCGGAAATCTGACCTGGATAAGCCTGACGATAGCAGGGCAAAAAGTAGAAATAAGCGGTTTTGACTCACAATGTGTTTTTAAATACTCCAGCATGGATCCCTTAAGGATCCGCGTTCCCTGCTCAACTTCGAAAATATGCGTAAAACCCAAATCGTGAAGCACACGATGAATTTGATCCACTGAAACCTTTTCCGGAAATTGGCCAAACAATACGTTTGGTACAAGGGCTACCCGATAGTCGAACGCAAAAATCCGGCTAAAATCGTCCTGCTCTACGATGATGGCGCCAACCGGACAAGCCGAATAGCATTTCCCACAGTCAACACACCTGTTATCAGTAAGATTGGCCTTCCCGCCGTGAATTCGAATGGCCTGGGTCGGACACACATTCATGCAATGGGAACAGCCAATGCAATCCTCTTTCTGAAACTTCAATGCATGATGGAAATACTTCTCAGCCATAAACCTACTGCAAAAACATGGTTATTTGGAGGGTTGTACCTTTGGTTAATTCACTCGATATTTCGAACAGGTCGGCATTCTTTTTAATGTTTGGAAGGCCCATTCCGGCACCAAATCCCATCTCGCGCACCTTACTGCTGGCCGTTGAAAATCCTTCCTGCATGGCTTGATTTACATCTGGTATTCCCGGACCATCGTCAACCAGTTTAATCTTGATAGACTGATGGTCGATGTCAACGAAAATCGTTCCCCCGTATGAATGTGCCACTACATTTACCTCTGCCTCATAACAGGCAACCACGGTACGCTTAATAATTGCTAAATCGACATTGAGCTGCTTCAGGATTTTTTTTATTTCACTCGATGCATAACCTGCCCTGGTGAAATTGCCTCCTTCTACAATATACTCAAACTGCATGGTGTTGGCATCTGTAGTCATTTCTGTCAGAAAATGGGTTTAATGCCAGCCTGGAACAAAATGCCGCAGGTTTTGAATACCGAATAGGGGCATTCAATAATAATCAGACTGTTTTCCCTGGCAAGTTCCAACATTTCTACATTGGCCCTTTTATTACGTGCCAGAATTACACAGTGAATATCAGACATTTCAGCCGTTCTGACGGTCGAAACATTATTCAAACCGGTAATCAGCAGCACGTTGTCGCTTTTTAGGGTCAACACATCGCTCATGAGGTCGGAAGCACATGCGACCTCGACTTCCATGTCGGATTTGTCTTCGCCGCTCAAAATCCTGCCGTTAAGTAATTTTACAATTTCTGAAACCTTCATGCTAAAAATTAAAAATGAAGAACATTTGCCATTTGCCTGTTTGAATCCTGAAAAAATTGAAGTTCAAACCTTTGATGCTTTTGATTTCAAAAAATCTGCGCAAAATTAACTACTAATATTTAAAAACCCAAATAAGTTGTTAATTTGTTAACATCCAGGTTTTTAACACCAATCAAGTCATTTTTATGCCTAACAAACACCTTTTACATTTAAAATATTTTTCTGGGTTTTTGGCCTGTAATTTATACCGGTTCTAATCAAGGTTGAGAAAAACTGGTTTTTTCTTGATAATCAACACATTATTTATTTTTTCAATTTATGGAGTATCACTGTCAGGTCAGAGTAAATGGAGGTTTTTTCCACCACAATGTTGTCAGGTACTTTAATAGATTGCGGTGTAAAATTCCAAATGGCCTTCATTCCCCAGGCGACCAATATATCGGCAGTTTCCTGGGCTTTTTTATCGGGCGTTGTAATGATCCCGATACGGGCAGGAATTTTCCTGGAAAGGTCTCTGAATTCGTCGAGCGAATACACCCGAACATCATTTATCGTGGTGTTGATAATTGAAGGATCGACATCGAATGCAGCCACAATTTTTAAACCGTGATCTTTTAAACCATCATATTTAATCAATGCTTTTCCCAGATTGCCGGCTCCGAATAGAAAGGCCTGTTCCTGGTCTTTATAGTCGAGAAATTCCTCAAGTTTTACAATAAGCTCTGTAACCTGATACCCAACTTTGGTTCTTCCTTTAACGCCGGTATAAGCTAGGTCCTTAGTTACCAGAGTAGAATCCACCTTAAAGGTTTTTGCAATCTGTCCAGACGAGATCAACTCAATTTTATTGGATTGAAGTGCTTTAAAATAACTCAGATACCCTGGAAGGCGTCTGAGTGAAGGTTCTGGAACAACGGCGGAATCCAAAACTACCGGCTTTTTTCTTGAAAGATTCATTGTTGACATTGATTTTATTGGTAGTGGGCTTACCCATCTTTAAAAATATACTGCTTGCTGCGACACAATTTAATGGCTAAATAAAGAACAAATTCTTCATTGCAAAAATATAAACAATAACAAAACGATGCAAAAATATTTTTTGTTTTGTTAATTTTTTCACAATCAAATTTTTAATTTATTGCATTTCAGTTTTTTAAAATTTACTCGCATAAAAAACTTTAAAAACTGAAACGAAAATCCTCCGAAAAGCCAAGCCAATTAAAGAATCAGTTTTAACCATTGATTCAAAATTTCATGAATCATAATGGATAAATTTCTTATAAACAAAGCTCACTATTAAGGCCAATTCTTTCAGGCCTTATCCGGGTTGATTTTTTGATGGAGTGCAAATTTTATTTACACCCTCGCTTGCTCAACTGACACAACCATTAGCACTCTCTGGTGCACCTAGTAAATCACGAGGCACCGCTGAAAGGAGTTTTTGGTCAATGTCTTTTTCTTGGATAATAGTGCGTATGTAGCAAATCGTGCGATCGATGTCCCAGAGGTTCATGCAGGAATTTTTCGTAGATTTCGATAACTTCGGGGTTTTCGTGCGATTTGCGCAATGTCATTTGCTCGTCTTCTTCGTAAATGCCGGCAGCCCGTTTTTTCCTGATTTCAAGGGTGGTGGGTATTGGTTGACCACCTCCTCCAATACATCCGCTTGGGCAAGCCATTACCTCAACAAAATGAAAACCCGAATTACCTTCGCGTATACGGTCAACGAGTATCTTTGCATTTACTAAACCGTGAGCGATTCCTACCTTCAGGTCCACACCTTCCAAAAAATTCCATTCAGGCTTGGTGTCTTTGATTTTGATGGTAGCCTCTTTAACACCTTCCATTCCGCGAACGGGGCGAATATTGAGGTTCGAAAAGGGAACCTCACGGCCTGTAACCACTTCGTAGGCAGTACGAAGCGCAGCTTCCATCACACCGCCTGTTGCCCCGAAAATAACGCTTGCACCGGTCGATTCACCTAATATACTGTCGTAGATTTCAGGTTCTAACTTATTGAAATCAATACCAGCCTGGCGTATCATCATTCCAAGTTCGCGTGTAGTAATAACAAAATCTACATCTTTGTAACCACTTCCGCGCATTTCGGGCCGATCGGCTTCAAACTTTTTAGCCGTACATGGCATCACCGAAACCACTACCATATCTGCAGGGTTTTTATTTACCTTCTCTGCGTAATATGTTTTTGCCAGTGGGCCAAACATTTGCTGGGGCGATTTGCACGTCGAAAGGTTTTTGAGCATATCAGGATACATGTGCTCCATGAACTTGATCCAACCGGGCGAGCAACTGGTCATCATCGGCAAGGCAACATCTTTTCCTTCGGCGAGGGCCTCATGCAGCCTGCTCAGCAGTTCATGCCCCTCTTCAAGTATGGTGAGGTCGGCTGTAAAATCCGTATCTAGCACTTTGTCGAACCCGAGCCGGCGTAAGGCAGCAACCATTTTGCCTGTGGCGCGGGTACCTGGTTCCAGTCCAAACTCCTCGCCAATTGCCACACGGGTAGCCGGAGCGGTCTGAACCACAACAAATTTCGATGGATCATAGATAACATCAAAAACCTGGTCGATATAGTTTCGTTCGGTAAGAGCGGCGGTCGGACAGCGGTTGATGCACTGGCCGCAGTTGGTACACACCACATCATTCATGGGTTTCGACAAAAAAGTAGAAATACGCATTTGATTGCCCTTATTTGAAACTGCCAGAGCGCTCACAGCCTGCATATCCTTGCATGTTCTTACGCAACGCTGGCAACGGATACACTTACTGTCGTCTTTAACAATGGATGGGCTCGAAATATCAGGCGCCTTATCCTTTTCTTTAACGAGGTCTATAAAAAGGTGATCGCCAATGCGATACTCATTTGATATGGACTGCAATTCGCAACACCCATTCTTAAAACATTTGGTACAATCGGCATTATGCTCCGATAGCAGCAGTTCCACAATATGTTTGCGGGCCTGCCGAACTTTCATGCTGTTGGTTTGAATTTCCATACCCTCTCCCACCGGGGTGGCGCATGCAGCCGGAAGCAGCCTGGAACCTTTCATTTCGACTACACAAACCCGGCAGTTTCCGGCAACACACAGATCTTCGTGGTAGCATAAGGTAGGGATATTAAAATTCAATTTCCTGGCAGCATCCAGTATGGTGGTTCCTTCATCGACCGCGACGGAAATATTGTTTATTTTTAGATTCACTTTAAATTTGCTCATAGTCAATTCTCTTTAATGTCTGATTAAACAGCTTTGCGGGTTAGTAAATGATTTCCTCGCGAAAATTATTGATGATTGAGTTGAACGGATTTCCTACACTCTGGCCCAAACCACATTTTGAGGCGATTCTCATAGTATCCGACAACTTTTGAAGAGATTCCAGGTAGGCAGGAGGTTTGCTCCCTTTTTTTACGGCTTCAATACCCTTGAGCAGTTGCTGGCAGCCCACCCTGCAAGGGGAGCATTGCCCACAGGATTCCTCCTCGAAAAATTCGAGATAGTCGTGCAAAATGTTGTACATGGACCGGGAACTGTTAAAGAGCATCATCGAGCCTCCTGTTGGAATACCCTCGAAACCGATAACTGTTTCCTTAAAATGCTTACGGGCGACACAGTATCCCGAGGCTCCTCCAACCTGTACGGCTTTGGTATCGCCATCTCCAAATTCGTTAACAAAATCCTCGAGGGTCATCCCAAGTTCCAGTTCGAAAATACCTGCAGTGGGGGTATCTCCTGAAATGCTGAACACCTTAGACCCCCTTGAATCAAAGGTTCCCAGGTCTTTGAACATTTTTGGGCCCAGGTGGGCAATCATCAGCGCAAATACGAGGGTTTCGACGTTATTGATGGAGGTTGGTTTTCCAAGGTAACCTTGTGAGGTAGGAAAAGGAGGTTTGTTTCGGGGTTCACCGCGAAAGCCTTCCATCGACTCCATGAGGGCTGTTTCTTCCCCGCAGACATAAGCGCCGCTCCCGGAGCGCACAAAGACTGAAAACCCAAATTTCCTGTCTTTCATTTGCTTGTTGAACTCTTTAATCTTTTGGTGAAGCATTGGCAGCAGGAAGTTATACTCGGCACGCAGATATATATAACCCTCGCTGGCTCCCAATGCCTTACCGCAAAGTGCCATACCTGCAAGAACTTTTTCGGGAACACGGGTAAGGATTTCTCGGTCCTTGAATGTACCTGGCTCCCCTTCGTCGGCATTGCAAATCACATATTTCTGATCTGCCTCTTCGTTTTTGGCAAATTTCCATTTAAGGCCGGTAGGGAATCCGGCACCTCCCCTGCCCCTGAGCCCTGAATCAATCACATCAAGAATTATCTCATCGCTGGTACGTTTAAATGTCTTTTCCAGGATGGCAATGTGATCAACTTTATCGAAAATAAGGTCAACTTTTTTTATTTTATTCTCCATGTTTTCAATGTTTTTTGTTTGGCGGAAACTGGTTTGCACCCTTTGCGGTTTCCTGATTTGTTTTTTGTGAAACAATTCTTTTCTGATGGCACATTATCCTGATTCGGAATTGTACAATGTCTGAAAAGAAAAAATGTTACTTGGTTTTTTTGAGATAATCCTGAACTACCTCTACTGCTTTTTCGGGGGTAATCTCCGGAAATACTTCGTCGTTGACCAGCATTACTGGTCCTTTGTGGCACCACCCAAGGCAATTTGCCTGAAGGAGGCTGAATCGGCCGTCGGAGGTAGTGCCTCCGAGTTTAATTTTCAATTGGTCCTCGAGCGTCCGGATTATAGCATCTTTCCCCTTCATGTGGCAGGTAATGGTTTTGCAGACACGTATGATGTTTTTGCCCCTTACTGCCGTATCGAGAAAAGTGTAAAACGAAGCCGTGCCATATACATCGGCTGTGCTCAGATCAAGTTCGTCGGCTATGGCAACCATGGCTTCTTCAGACAAATAACGATCGGCTTTTACTACTTCCTGCAAAATGGGCATAAGACTTGTGCGCTTCTTGCCATAGACCCCGACAAGTTCTTTGACGAATTCTTCAGTTTTTGACATATTTATTCAGATTTAGCTTTAAAAGTTATTCTGGTAATGGTTGGCAATTATCCTAATTGCAATAAATCCCGTCAAATTTAGAAAGTTGTTTTAATTTAAATAAATTTTTCTTTAATAATTTGCAAAAAAACCCATAATTTATAATCAAACTAAATAATATTTTCGTTAAAACAATCTATATTCCTTGTTATTAAGCATTTACAAATAGCGCATTCATCGCATGAAAGTTTCATCTGAACGTTTCGATACCTCCTTCTGGTGCAAAATGGTTAGTTTTGTTTTTGGAAATAACAAACAACAGGTATTGGAAACGAAGGGAAGATATTTTGTATGGTTGAGTTTTAAGGGTACGGCTTATAGCGGTTGGCAGTCCCAGCCTGGCACTACCACTGTACAGCAGATTCTCAATCACGCAATGAGCGTATTGTTACGGCATGAAGTTTTGACCATCGGAGCAGGCCGCACCGACACAGGAGTTCATGCTAAAGTATTCGCTGCCCACTTCGATGTGCCATTAAATGAAGAAAAACTGAATACTTCCGAGCTTGTAAGCAGGCTAAACAAGATTCTGCCGCCCGATATTGCTATAGACCGCATAGTTCCGGTAAGTCAGGAAGCACATGCCAGATTCTCTGCAACCCACCGCACGTACCATTATTTAATATGCCGCCGCAAAGACCCCTTTTTTACCGGTCGTGCCTGGCTGATGGACCGGCCATTGAATATTGATTTGATGCAAGAGGCAGCAGATATCCTTCCAACCGAGGTGGATTTTCAGAGTTTCACAAAATCAAATGCCGATACGCGCACCCATTTGTGCAAAGTAACCATGGCACAGTGGCACCAGGAAGGCAACATGCTGCGTTTTGAGATCACGGCCGACCGCTTTTTAAGAAATATGGTACGGGCCATAGTGGGCACCTTGGTTGATGTAGGCCTGGGCAAGATGACCGTTGAAGGCTTTAAGAAAATTATCGAGGCCAGAGACCGCACCAAAGCCGGATATTCTGTTCCGGCCAAAGGGCTTTATCTAGTAGATATTGGATATCCTGACGAAATCTTCCTGCCCGAATAGATTTTAATTTTTCAACGAATACTGAACACTCTAAAGGGCAGTATGATATTGAAGAACCTATTGAAATACACCCCCGACTCCGATGGCGCAGCAAATTGAAGTATTCAGGTTGTTGCTACAAAGCCTGACTGCCCATAGAAAAGCTGAGAACTGAATGGGTATTAATCCAATACTGATAAGATCAGGAATTGGAAAATATCCATATTGTCCGGTTAAAAAAATGAGAGTCCTCGCTTACGCTCAGAATGACAATCCTTCAAAGTATTATTGCTAATGGATAGGACGTGCCGCATCAAAACTTTTTAACACTCTCTATTTGAAAGCGTTACGATATATCCTTCTGAACGAAGTGAAGCCAACCAGCAAGTTTACCCGCCAATGGAGGGCAGACTGGAATCTAAATTATATCCCTTAAGGTTTGCCTGACAATACTGGAAAATTACTTACAAACTCTCGAAACGCGCCTGGAAGAAGCGTAGGTACTTTGGCTCGTAAACCATTTTCAAACCTTTAGCTTTCTTGCGGTTTTCGTAGAGCTCTGCCACAGAATAAGCTACCAAGTCGAGATGCGATTGTGTATAAACCCTGCGAGGAATTGTAAGACGAACAAGTTCGAGTTTCGGTGAATACTCAGCACCTGTATCTTTGTTTCGCCCTGCGGATACGATACCGCGTTCCATACCGCGAACACCTGAGTCAATGTACAAATGAGCCGCCAGTGCCTGCGCCGGGTATTGGGTTTGTGGTATGTGTTCGTAGAATTTCTTCGCATCCAGGAAGATGGCATGGCCACCGAAGGGCTTCACCATTGGGATGCCATATTGATCCATTTTCTCGCCAAGATCAGCAACCTGTCTGATTCTATAAGCCATATAATCATCCTGAACAGCTTCTTCCATTCCGCGTGCCATAGCTTCCATATCACGACCGGCAAGCCCGCCATAAGTGTGCAAACCTTCGTACACAACAACCATGTTGCGCAGTTCCTCGAACAAATCCCAATCGTTCACAGCAACAAATCCACCTATATTTACCAGCAAATCTTTCTTGCCGCTCATGGTAGCTGCATCGGAATACGAAGCAAATTCTTTGAGGATTTCCGCAATGGTTTTATTGCCATAACCCTGTTCGCGCTGTTGAATGTAGTAGGCATTCTCGATTGCGCGGGTAGCATCGAGTACCACCTTGATTCCATGCTTTTTAGCCAAAGCAGAAACCTCTTTGATATTTGCCATGGAAACGGGCTGCCCGCCTGCCATATTCACAGTTGCACCAACGGTAATGTAGGCAATATTGGCGGCACCTTCCTTTTTGATCAAATCTTCGAATTTTTGCAGGCAAACATTGCCTTTAAAGGGGTGTTCGATTTGGGGGTCGTGGGCTTCGTCAATAATTACATCCACAAAGTTTCCGCCGGCAAGCTCCTGATGTAGCCGGGTGGTTGTAAAATACATATTGCCCGGTACAAATTGACCTTTTTTGATTAAGCATTGCGATAACATGTGCTCGGCACCACGGCCCTGGTGGGTAGGAACTAAATATTTGTATCCATAAAATTTTTGGACATTTGACTCGAGATAATAGTAATTCTTGCTTCCGGCATAGGCTTCATCACCTAGCATCATTCCAGCCCATTGATAATCGCTCATGGCATTGGTGCCGCTATCGGTCAGAAGATCAATAAAAACATCTTCGCTACGCAACAGAAACGTATTAAATCCGGCCTCCTTGATGGCTTTCTCGCGTTCGTTGCGACTTGTAACTTTCAAGGGCTCTACAACTTTAATTTTAAAGGGCTCGGTCAAAGGTCTTTTTGTAAATTTCATAATCACTTCCTTTTAATTTGAAAAATTTTAAAATATAGGTATTCAACTTACGCAAGGTAGTTGAAAGATTGGATTTGAATTAATAAAATGGCGCTTTCTTCATGGTTAGTGTGCTTACATTCAATGATTTTTTCCATTAAAAAAGCTATTTCAGTTTGATGCGAGGCAAAAATACAATAATCATTTCAGAGGCAGGAGACTTTTTTGCTTCTGGGGAAAAGGAATCGAATATAAAAATTACAAATCAACCGATCCTGCCAGCAGCCTTGCAATGCTGAAGTAAATTCGGTTAGCATGGAAGCCGCAAAAGTTTTAAGGACCTAAATCAAATGCAGGTTCACACGGAATCTGGCTTTGATTTACCCGGCTTGGTTTTTTTGCTTCGGATGCGCGAGTTAATCTTCAAAATCTTTTCCTTTAGAATAGCCGGGGGATACTTCTTATCAGGAGGCTTATTGGCGCCCAACAAAAATCCATAAGGCTCCATTCCAGGAATGGCATCAAAAATTACTTTCAGGATGGCCATGCCGGGGATAAACAGGATCATTCCCGCCAAGCCCCAGATAAAGTTTCCGACAAACAAGGCTACAATCGTCATGAAAGGATTCATGGAAACTTTGCTGCCAACAATTTTTGGGGTAAGATAATTTCCTTCAATGCTTTGAATAACATAAAACGCTGCAAATATTCCTATCGGGTACCACAGAGAGTCGGTGGTAAACAAGGCAAATGTGATGGGGAGGGTTGCGCCTATAAATGGGCCAACATAAGGAATCACATTTAGAATGGCAGCAAACAGGGCAAAGAACAGTGCGTGCCTGATTCCAAGACTGTAGAGCAAAATGCTGTATATTACTGCCAAAATACAAATCACAATGAACATCCCAACAATGTAATTGCGAACAATCTGCTGTACCTTGGCTGCAACCTGTTTAACGCTTTCGCGATATTTATCGGAAAAAACCATCAATACAAACTTGAACAGGAAGTTTCTGTAATAAAGGAACAGGAAGATATAAACCGGGAAGATCAACAGGATGGTTAGTGATGTAATGGTTGCAATTGCTCCCTGGGTAATATTGGCAAGATTTCCGGAGATGTAATTAACTAAAGTATCCTGGATATTGCCTACCTGTGCTGTGGGCAAAATTCCTTCAACATACTGGGCGACAAACCGGTCAATGTCATCGAAAATTTCTCTGAGTCTTTGCTCAATAATCCCAAGTTCACCCGTCAGGCCAATTACCTGGTTATACATGATGTATCCGATGACAAAAAGAAGCCCAAGAAGTATAACAACACTTAACACGCTTGAAAGAGCCCTTGGTAGCTTTCTTTTCTCGAACCATCCTGCCATTGGAGTAATTGAAACAGCCAGAAGCCCTGAAACCAACAGGGGCACAAATACCGATTTGGCCATTTTCATAACAAAAACAACCAAAACAATACCCAACAAAATGGTTACCAGCCTGGCATAATTAGGAAGTTTTATATTCATTTAGATTTTTATTTTTAGTTGAAAAGAGGTGGTTTTTTGAGGTGGTGGCCGGAAAATTCCTGCCAGGCCATGCCTAAGGCAACAAGCTTTCCTTCATCAAAAAGGTTGCCAATAAAGGAGATGCTGACAGGATTTCCGTTGCTGTCGAATCCATTTGGCATCACCAGACAGGGATGTCCTGTAAGATTTGTAACAAGAAGCTGATTGCCTCCAAATGATGGCGTAACAATTACGTCGTATTGGCTGAGCAGTTGGTTGACCCGTTCAATAAGTAATGTGCGGATGCGGTTTGCATTGATGTATTCTACCGCAGGAATAAAGCGGGAGGTTCGGAAAATATTTGGCCAGGCATTAGGTCCCTGCGATACCAGAAGGCTGTCGCGCCCCGAAACGGTTAATTCATCAAAGGCGGCAGCAGCTTCGGCGGTCAGGATGATTCTGAGTGCCTGAACCGGCAATGGCATATCCCATTCCACAGCGTTTAGTTCAAATCCCATTTTTTTCAGATCATCAAGTACCTGCCTGTCGAGGGCTTTCCCGGGATAATCGGCTTCAAAAAAAGATTTGATATATCCTATCCGAAGGTTGCTCAGTTTTTTATAAGCAGGAATGTAAAAACCTGCCTCCACGGTAGTAGGATCATCCTGATCAAGACCCATGATGGCTTGTAGCACTATGGCACAATCCCGGGCGCTCCGGGCCATCGGTCCGATCTTGTCCATACTCCAGCTTAATGCCATAGCACCTTTTCTGCTGACCCTTCCGAATGTTGGCCTCAAGCCCGTAACTCCATTGCGGGTAGCAGGCGATACAATGCTTCCAAGTGTTTCGGAACCAATGGCAAACGGCAGCAAACCGGCCGCTACTGCCGAACCTGAGCCGGCCGATGAACCGCTCGAACCCTGCTCCAGGTTCCAGGGGTTACGGGTCAGTCCTCCAAACCAGATATCGCCCATGGCCAATTCACCCAGGCTCAACTTTGCCACCAGAATAGCACCTGCCTCATCGAGCCTTTGAACCACAGCAGCTGTTTGGTCAAATTTCTGGTTTATGAAGGGAGATGCTCCCCAAGTGGTAAAATAACCTGGTACCGCCAGCAGGTCTTTCGCTCCATAAGGGATCCCATGTAAGATACCCCGGTACCGGCCCTTGGCAATCTCCTGGTCGGCCTGCCTGGCATGTTTCAGAGCGCGCTCGTGCATGATGGTTACAACAGCATTTAGGGTGTCGCCCTTCTCCTGGAGCCTGGATAGAAAAAACTGGGTCAATTTTTCTACGGAAATTTTCCGGTTTTTAATCAGTGAGGCCAGTTCGGGAATCGAAAACCAAGCCAATTCATTCAGGTCGGCAGGAAGCGCTACATTGTCGGGTATTTTCCAACGATGGGGGTTGACCCTGGCCGGAGGAATAAATCCTTGAGGAAACGGATTAAATACAAGTGCAGGCATTACCTCATTGGCTAAACCGAAAGCACGTATTTCGCCGTAGGCCTGAAGATTAACCTCCAAGCCCCGTATCATGGCTTCGCGCTGACCATCGCCAAAGGAAAAGCCAAACAATTTTTCGGCTTGCTGAATTATGTAAACAGAAACGATACCACCGGTACGCGCTGCGGTAAAACCAACCAGAAAAGCAGCAACTACCAATGTGAAAAGAAGAATTAGTTTACGGTTCATGACAATCAGGTAAGGCGTTAAATAAAGGGAAGACCTTAAAAAACTACCGACCGGGGAGCTGTTAAATGTTTAGAGGGGATGAAAAGCTGCTACGAACCGAACCCCGGTAAAGCATGCTAAGGTAAATATTTAACTATAAAATTTTTCGAAAGCTGTTACCTAAAACGATTTACCTGTTATTTTTGATGACTAAAACTTCATAAAAATGAAAGCCCCTCACCGAAAAAACAATGTTTTTGCCAATTTTGTTTACCAGACAGCTATTCTGATAGCAATCACGATCTTTTCGTCCTGTGCCCGCGACTCGTTCAGGGAAATAAGTCTTTCTGATAACTGGCAGTTTCGTCAGGCCAATGAAAGTAAATGGCTCAGTGCAACTGTTCCTGGGACGGTGCATATCGACCTGATGAATCACGGCCTTATTCCCGATCCATTCATTGGAAAGAACGACACCCTGGTGCAATGGGTTGAAGAAAAAGACTGGGAATACCGCACCTGGTTCAGGGCGCCGCGTTCGCTCAGGGAAATGGATGCCGTGAAACTTCGGTTCGAAGGGCTCGACACTTACGCAGAGGTTTTTCTCAACGGCCACAAAATTCTCGAGTCATCGAATATGTTTCTAGGTCATGAAGTTGACGTGAAATATTTTCTGACAGCAGGCCGAAATGAACTGGTCGTTTATTTTCACTCTCCGGTAAAAAGGGGCCTTGAAAAAATGAGGCAACTGCCCTACATTTTGCAGGCAACCAGCGAGCAGGCGCCAGAGGCAGAAAGAACCAGCATATTCTCGCGCAAAGCGCCTTTTCAGTTTGGATGGGATTGGGGGCCCAGGTTGGTAACCAGCGGGGTTTGGCGTCCGGTAACACTCAAAGGCTGGAATAATGCCCGCATCACCTATCCTTATCTGGTAACCGATTCCATAGCGGATAACGCCGCTTTCGTTAGCATGGATGTGGTTCTGGAAATAATCACTCCAGGCGATTACCACCTGATTACCAAAATGAATGGGGTTGAAAAAGGAAGGTTGAACCTGTGGGGATTGGAGCAAGGATCGAAAACCGTGGTTCAGGATTTTAGAATTGACGACCCGGCGCTTTGGTGGCCCAACGGCCTGGGAGAGCCGGCGCTTCAAAAAGTAGAATTTGTTCTGGAGCAGGAAGGCAGAATGATAGACGCATACAACCTCGACTTTGGGATACGAACCGTAAAGTTGGTGCAGCAACCCGACGAGGTGGGAGCAAGTTTTCATTTTGAAGTGAATGGAATTCCGGTGTTTATGAAAGGCGCCAATGTAGTGCCTCCCGATCCGCTGCTTACGCGTGGCATTGAAGAAGCCTATCGCCGGATTATTGATGATGCGCTGGCGGCCAATATGAATATGCTGCGCGTATGGGGCGGAGGCATTTATAAGGATGAGATATTTTACCGACTTTGCGACCAGAACGGAATCCTTGTTTGGCAGGATTTTATGTTTGCATGCGCATTGCAGCCCGGCGACGAGGCCCACCTTGAGAACATACGCCGTGAGGCCGAATACCAGGTTAAGCGGCTGCGCAACCATGCCAGCCTGGCCCTGTGGTGCGGCAATAACGAAAACCTTACCGCCTGGTACCGCTGGGGGTGGCGAGACCTTTATTCACCAGAACATGCCGCGTTTATCTGGAGAACTTACGAAAGGATCTTTTATGAAATACTGCCACAGGCCATTTCGAAGTACAACCCCAAAACCCATTACCACTCCTCCTCCCCTTCGTCGATCAACAATACCGTATCCGACCGACGCTCGGGCAACGAACACGACTGGACAATTTGGTTTGCCCTGGCCCCTATTGACGCCTACAACCGAAACCTGCCAAGGTTTGTTTCCGAGTTCGGAATGCAATCGCTGCCCGAAAAGGAAACCCTCAGCTATTTTGCCGGTGAAGGCCCCCACGAACTGTTTTCGCCCATGCTGCTTCACCGCCAGCGCAGCCGGATAGATTGGTTCAGGCCGGGATATACCGGAAACAATTTTATAAAGTACTACACCGAAAGATATTTTCCCGTTCCGCTTTCTTTCGAAGAACTATCCTATTCGAGCCGGCTGGTTCAGGCATTTGCCTACAAAACTGCAATAGAATCCCACCGGCGAAATATGCCGCATACCATGGGCTCGCTTTACTGGCAGATAAACGATACCTGGCCAACCATATCCTGGTCAACCGTGGATTATTTCGGAAACTGGAAGCCCAGCCATTATGCAGTACGCAATGCCAATGAAGCAGTTATCGCAAGCCCTGCCATTGAAAACGACCGATTGAAAGTATTTGTAGTTTCTGACCTGTTAAACGCATTTCCTGGCAGGTTGCAAATTATCATGATCGACGAGGAAGGCTCTCAACTGATGGACTCTGTGGTAGAGTTTATGGTTCAACCCAATCTGTCGGCAGTGGTTTTTGATATTCCTCAAAGTAGTATATTAACTGAAAGCAGCAAAAGATGGATGATTGCGACCAGTCTGACAGGCGAGGCCATTCAACACGAAAATGTAATGTTCTCTTTTAAGGCATCTGAAGCAGACCTAATCCCACATCCGGTAAACTACCGCATAATACAAAATGATGGAGAACAATATGTCGAACTCTGGTCGGAAGGGCTCATTAAAGGCCTGTTCGTTGAGTGTGGGTCGAACGGTAACCGGTTCTCCGACAATTATTTTGCGCTGCTGCCCGGGATAAAAAAAACGATAAAACCGGAAAACGGGCCGGTTGAGCAATTGATTTTCACCAGCTTAAACAGCATCAGGGCAGGGATGAAGCAGGAAGCCGTAAAGCACGATTAACCGCCCCGAAACCAATTGGTCTGAATTGTTATCTTTAAATTCTCCCGATGAGCGGCATTTGGAATGCAACTCATCGGGAGAAATAATTATTTCAAATTTGGTCCAAAGATTACCGATGTTTTGAATTTTCCTTCAGGGCTTCCTGCTTCGGTTACCCCAACCGCAAAATTACCTGATACCAATCCTGTAAGTAAACTTCAGTAGGAAGATGTCTGTTCCCTGGCGGGCAAAAAGGTCGCCCACATCATTGAAAAAGTCCATGTTTCCATTTACATCATGGCCGCTGCGGTTTTGGCTCCAGACCAAGTATAATGACGAACCCGGGCTGTATTCCCATCTTACCACCAGATTCGAAAGAAACTCCCTGAAACGGAAATCGGGGTCACCAAAACTGTAATCGACCGTGCCATTGGCATCCTCATCAATCCTGAAAACCCCATTATCGATTTGTATCTGGTTCTGGTTGAAAACATGAAAGCGATCACGATACTGATTGGCCAGCGGGTTGGTAATATGCTTGAAATCAGAAAAATTACCCACTGCAACAAACGGTTGCCCCCAATATTGTATGGTAAGCCCCGGCCGTATGGTATAATTCACCCTTAACGAAAGACTAACCACCTGTTGTTCGAGGCTTCCGAACAAATAGCGCGGCTGCCCACCGAAAGTAGCCTGCCTGATATACTGCAACTCGGTGAATGAGTAATTAAAAGAAGGTGAAAGCGATAAATTCAGATTATGGGTAGGCCTATAGGTTAATCCTGGCGAAAATCGGAATATTTGTTGAGAGGCATCCGCTCCAAATGCAGCGCTTGTAGTAAGGCGTGCCACAAGTTTTTTACGGTTGTCGGTGCTAAGCCCAACGAATCCGCTGGTAATACCCGGTAATTTTATTGCAGGGCCTCCCCTGAGAAGGTTTGTCGATGTAACTTCCTGGTTTGACTCAATGCCTCCCCAGGCATTCCAAAAGTTTACAAAGTTCATGAAGGCATTCAAACTCCCTCCTGAAACAAGAAGCTTTCCATCGAAGTTAAAAATATTGTACGCTGCCATACTGATATTGAAGCTGCGGTAAATTCCCCTTGGATTCCACTGATAGTAATTAGCATGTAGCACAGGAAGAATCTGATCGGCCTCACGCATGAAACCGATATCGTTTATTTCAAATTCAGGCGATTTCCAGAGCATTACAGCGCCGTAGCTCCAATGGCCGCCCCCGATTCTTGCAATTTGAATCCGGCCTCCGCTACCTGTAAGGCTGGTCCGGGTAGGGTCCAATTCGAGGTGTTCGGCATCGGGCCGTTGAAAATAACGGGCCGACGACCTTTGAGTCTGTAATATGGCCTCCTGGCTGCCGGTAACATGGCTCATGGCTGCATTTACATTAAACATCCAGGTGCGGTCAGCAAAATATCGTGTAAAATCAACACCTCCGGAAAAAGCGTTGTTGTGCATTTGTTCCGAAAGCAGGGCATGGTGTACCCGATTTACGCTTGTAACCATACCTCCAAGCAGGGTGTTCCCTTGGTTAAATTCCTGCTGCATGCGCCCCACGAAAAAACTAGTCAAAGGTTCAACCGTTTCGAACGACCTGGCGCCGTTCAGATCTATTTCAGCACGTTCTTCGGCCGTTATCGATTGAATGAACGACATCGAAAGGCCCGTCTCGGTTCTTCCGGTTAATTTGGCCGCGCCTAAAATGCTGGTAAAAGAAGGGGTGTCGATAAAAGCACCTGTTCCGGGACTGATACGCCCTCTTGGTTGGCGGCCGATACGGCGCGAGTAAAAAAGGTTGTCGTTTCCAATACCTCCACCACCTATTCCCAGGGGGAAATTGGCGATATCCCTTCCTTCAATAAAAAATGGCCTTTTTTCTTCAAAAAAGGTTTCAAAAGCGGACAGATTTACCTCAGATGGGTCGGCCTCCACCTGGCCAAAGTCGGGATTGATTGTCAGGTCGAGTGTGAAGTTGTGGGTTATTCCAATCTTTGCATCGAGACCCATATTGGCAAAGCGACTGGAGCCAGATTTAAAAGGGTTTCCGGCAACGGCCGGGTAGCTCGAATAAGATGCTACCGTGTAAGGTGTAATATCAAAAACGGTTCGGGGTTCAAGGACTTCAATTCCTTTCAGGTAACCACTGTGCCTGATAAAGCCCGACACCTCCTTGGGAATATGGTTCCAGAAACTGGTTTCGTTCCGGCGGTAAACTTCGCGCATAACCTGTAGGCCCCAGGTGTCGCTGCCACGTTTGAAGCGTAACTGACTAAGCGGGATGCGCATTTCGGCTACCCATCCCTCATCGCCAATACCTGTTCTTACCCACCAGGTTGGATCCCATGTTTCATCTTCATTTTGGCCATCGTTGGAAATGACCTGGTCAATTTTAACTCCGCCCGCGGTTACCCCAAACACAAAAGCCGTGCGCCTGTCGAAAAAACTGTCGAAGCCAATGGCAACCATATCCCCATCATCGTGGTCGCGCCTAGTAAGCCGGGCAACAATGCTGTCGGGGCTCGAATCGAGGGCTCTTATCCCAACATACAGGTTGTTTTCGTCGAACAAAATCTTAAAATAGGTTTGCTGCGTTGCTGCCTGCCCATTGAAAGGTTCAAACTGTGTAAATCCCCCCTCCCATGCTCCCTGAAGCCATGCTTCATCATTAAGATCTCCGTCAATGGTTGGAGCTGGGCCGATTAAACGAATTGTATTGTTTGTTCTGTGAATTTCCTGACTTCCCAAAGATTTGCCAACAGCCAGAAAAAACACCAAAGTCATTAAAATAAATCCTCTCATTGGTAGAAAATTGATGATGGGTGGTATAAAAATCACTGATGATTGTGGCTCCTAACGGTTAAAGAATTATTTTTTTATTGATATGGAATACCTATCGGGGGAGCCAAATTACGGTAATTTGACGTTTCACCCCAAAGAAATGTTACAAAGGAAATTTAATTTAAACCATAAGGCCTCCAGGTTGTCAAAATGTGGCTGATTTGCAAAACAGCTTCTTTAGGTAGTAAGTTTACAATCTGTATTTTTTAATTTTAAAATTTGGGTTATGAAGCGCACAATATTTTTTATGATTTTGGCATGGTTTGGAGCTGCCTGTTTATTTGGGCAGGAAAAAGAGTCTGATACTTCAGCCATTCAAGGAACTATTATTGTTGCAAACAAAAGCGGCGATAATGTTTCAATTATTGATGCCACAACGGGCAACCTGGTACGGGAGGTAGCTGTAGGATTAGAGCCTCATGAGGTTGAGGTTTCACCAAACGGCCGCCTGGCCGTTGTAGGCAACTTCGGTAACCGTGAAAATCCGGGCAACACCTTGTCGGTAATCGACCTCAGGAACGGCAGGCTTCTTCGCACCATCGATTTAGGCACTTATGTAAGGCCTCATGGCCTGAAGTGGCTTCATGGCAGCAGCAGGTTTTTGGTGACCTCAGGTCCTTCGAACCACATTTTAGAGGTTAATGCTTCCAACGGACGCATTGTAAGGGCTATCAATACTGGTCAGGAAACCCCGCACATGGTTACTATAACACCCAACAACCGGACAATTTTTGCGTCGAGTGTGGCTACCGGAAATGTCAGCGTAGTCGATTTTAAAACCGGCGAACTCATCAGGATTGTCAGAAGCGGCAATGGAGCTGAAGGCATCGACGTAAGCCCCGATGGGAGAGAAGTGTGGGTTGCCAACAGAGCAGAAAACACCATATCAGTTTTTAATGCCGAAAGTTTAGAAAAAGTGGCCACTTTGCCTGCGGGCGACTTTCCAATCAGAGGCCGGTTTACCCCCGATGGCAGGCTGTTTTTAGTTAGCAACGCCAGGGCAGGAAGTGTTTCGGTTTTTGATGCTGCAACGTACAAAAAAGTGGCTGAAATAAAAATGGAGCCTCCTCAGCCGGTTGGCGCTGACGATGTCAGGTATTTCGCCGAATTTGCCGAAACATCGGTGCCAATAGGTATTCATGCACCAACCAACACTGTTGCCTTTGTTGCCAACACCCGCTCCGATGTGGTTACCCGGATTTGTCTGCTAGAATTTAAAATTACCGGACACTTTACTGCCGGTCGGGAACCCGACGGGGTACATTTTTCACCGATAAGACCAACAGGCAGGCGATAAGGATATACTCTTTACCTACGCTTCGCACTTGGTTTGTGTTTGCCCATATATTGAACCATTAGGCAAATAGAGGCACTGGCACAGTATGGTGGCATCAATAAGATTTAGCTACCGATATACTGCTCGATCAGTTTTTTCAATTCCTCAAATTCAATGGGTTTTGAAACATGCCCGTTACATCCGGCTTTCAGTGCTTTTTCCCTGTCGCCGTACAAAGCAAAGGCAGTTTGGGCAATAATGATAACGTCTTTGTTGAATTCCCTGATTAGACGGGTTGCCTCATATCCATGGATTTCGGGCATGCTGATATCCATTAAAATCAGTTTAACATCGGGGTTTTCGCGGGCCAGATCAACGGCTTCCCGACCGTTGGTGGCAACCAGGAACTCTTTTGCCATAGGCTTCAGGGTTCTTTTCAATAGCGAAACCGTTGCTTCATCGTCATCGGCTATAAGAATTCTTAAAGGATCTTTCAAGGGTGACTTTTTTCCCACCGGGTTTACCATTCTTGAAACATCGGATAAGTGCAAGGCGGAGGCCGGTAAGTTGATGAAAAATACCGAACCTTTGCCAAGTTCACTTTCCAACCAAATGGTACCGCCTAACATTTCGATATACGATTTGGCTATAGCTA
>DATIKH010000128.1:0-10797 GCA_035477775.1 Bacteroidales bacterium
GACCCCGATGAACCCCGAAGGGTGGCGCAGTCGGTACAGCTATTGAATCTCAAACATGTCGTAATTACTTCGGTCGATCGCGACGACCTCCACGACCAAGGCGCTCGGCAGTGGGCAGAAACCATTAAAGCCATTAAGGAACGGATGCCTTCCACCACCATCGAAGCGCTAATACCCGATTTCGACGGTAAAGACGAATTGATTTTGCAGGTTATTGCCGAAGGTCCTGAAATAGTGTCGCACAATCTCGAAACCGTAAGGCGAATTACCCCTTTGGTGCGAAGCCGTGCCAAATACGACACCAGCCTTAAGGTGCTTCGGTGCATCGCCGCATCCGGGGTTGTTGCCAAATCGGGTATTATGGCTGGGCTGGGCGAAACCCGCGAGGAGGTTCTCGAAACCCTTGCCGAAATGCGTAAAGCTGGCGCCAGTGTGGCAACTGTTGGACAATACCTTCAACCTACACGTAACCATTTACCAGTTGTTGAATACATTCATCCTGAAGTTTTTGACTTTTATAGGGATGAAGGTCTAAAATTGGGCTTTCGCCACATGGAATGTGGACCATTGGTAAGAAGCTCGTACAAAGCCGAAAATCATTTTTGCTGATTCCCATAGTTCCTTTTCAATAAATTAAGGTAAGTCTTTATTATTATGATTCTGTAATTGCATTGATTAGGTTGGATGCCTGCCGATAATGCACATAATCCATTTTGCTTATCAGAAAATTTGCCATTTTTACAATTAAATATAATTGCTAAAATCAATACCGCTGTTTCCAATAGGCTGTAGTATGAATAAGATACTTTTCGAGGATTTGGGTCTAAAAGATTATAAAGAAACCTGGGATTTGCAGGAGCAAATCTTAGCAGGAATGCTTCCTCCGGTCAACCCTGCCCAAATTGCCGGTCATCTTCTGTACGTAGAACACCCTCACGTTTATACCCTGGGCAAAAGCGGCAATGAGGCGAATCTGCTCATCAGCGAAGCCTTGTTGAAGCAGAAAGGCGCGCAATTATACCGGATCAACAGGGGAGGGGACATTACCTACCATGGGCCAGGTCAGGTTGTAGGCTACCCCATTCTGAGGCTCGACCTTTTCGGATTGGGATTAAGAGCCTACATCCACAACCTGGAGGAAACGATAATCAGGACTTTGGACTACTATCAGGTTGCTGCTGGCCGGCTCGAGGGTGCTACCGGAGTGTGGCTCGATGTAAACACACCTGGTGCAAGGAAGATTTGCGCCATAGGTGTAAGGGTGAGCCGCCAGGTCACCATGCATGGTTTTGCATTCAATATCAATACCGACCTAAGCTTTTACCATTTGATAAATCCCTGTGGTTTTATTGACAAAGGCGTAACCTCCCTGGAAAAGGAGCTGGGGCGTACCATCGAAATGAATGAGCTTAAGATGGTGCTTCTTAATAAGTTTCTGGAAGTCTTTAATGCGGATTTAATCCAAAGCTAAAACGCTGGTTTTTTGTTTTCCACCATTACTTCGTTCCCTCCGGATAAATACGGTTAAAGTTTTTTTGAGTTGTTTGTACCAATGGAGCATTATGCAGGCAAAAAACAACATGAAGCCGCATTAGAAATAGTCTAAAGCGGCTTCAGTAAAAAATCCGGATTGCGTTTGGTTACCTCGGAATAGAGTATCGGAGTCCGAAATAAAACATACGTCCTTTAATCGGCCCCCAAATCATTGAACCGTCAAAATGTTGTCCAAATGGGTCATGTGCTCCAATCACCGGTTTCATTTGCTTGAAATTTGTCAGGTTTTCACCACCCACGTAAAGTTCGATATCCCGGATTCGGAAAGTAACCTGTCCCAGCATGAATACATAAGCCGGCGATTCGGCAGGCATACGGAACTCAACCGGCAGCATTTCGGTTGAAGGAATACGGCTGGGGCCGTTGAACTGAGCAGTCAGGTCAAACTGCCAGCGATTGTTCCTTGTGTTAAAAGAACCAGAGAGCAATCCTTTATAACGATTAACAAAAGGCCTTTCCAAGAGCTGGTTGTTGATGGTGGTTTTGGCATCGGTATAGCGAATGGCTGCAATAACCTTTAGTTGGGAAATGGGGTGAAAGTTCATTTCAACCTGAAAATTGTTTGCATAGGACTTCCCCTGGAGGTTGTAGAATCTGACCTGGGTCAAGCTTGCATCCACATCCACAACCAATTGATTCTGAAAGTCGGTTCGGTAAAAATTGGCAGTAATGGAGGCATGGTCGCCAAAGATTGTCATGTTTTGGGTAATGCTGGCGCCAAAGTTCCATGCCCGCTCCGGCTCTAACCCTTCCAGCACCCTTATTTGGCGGTTGCTTACCAATAGTCCCGAATTTTCGGCAATAGGGTTTGGCACCCTGAATCCCTGGCCGGCAGATGCCCGCAAAATGGTATTAGGAGCAACCTGGTATCTCAGGTGCAACCTAGGGGTAATAAAGGCTCCAAACATATTGTGGTGGTCGGCCCGCAAACCAGCAATGAGTGTAAAACTTTCGCCAAGGTTTAAGGTATATTGCCCAAAGACACCCGGTACCAGCTCTCTTCTTTCAAATAGACTGTCCGCCAGAAGTTCGCTGTAATCATCAAACAAAAAACTCACACCCGTTGTAATCCGGTGGTTTAGATTTCCGCCTAAAGCATTCTCAAAAAGAATATTGCCATAGAAGGTATTCTGGGTTCCGTCGTAAACCCTTTGCCCATAGTGCGAACCGTGACTTTGGTGTGAAAAACTGAACTGAGTACCCAGGCTGGCGTTTGGCATGTTTCGGAAAAAGAATCCTGTTCTGGCAAAAGCTTCGAAACGGTCGGTATTCACCCCGAAACCATAATGATTGTTTGAACCCCAGGCTTCGCCATTTTCGAAAAAGGCCATTTGACCACCCTGGCGTTCTTCCTGCATGACCCGCACCCCAAACTGCGACTCCATAACTCCCGGACGATCGTAGCGGTAACGGTTGATGATGTTATAACGCCGCACTGTGGGATGGTCGAGAAAGGAATCGTGATTATGGTCGAACCGGTTGGTTAATATTTCGCCGTGAGCCAGAATCATGGTGTGCCAATTGTTGTTTATGCTAACAGCTGCATTTACTGTGCTTTCGAGCCTGCCGTTATCATTGGCGTAGAAATTATAGAAGAAAGCATCGGCAGTTTCGGGTTTCTGCAATTCCACATTGATCTGCCCGGTTATGGACTCGAAGCCGTTTACCACACTTGCAGTACCTTTCGAAACCTGAATTGACTCCATCCACGGGCCGGGAATAAACATCAACCCGAAAGGTTGCCCAAGTCCCCTTATGGATGGCATATTCTCGGTTAGGATTTGACTGTACGTGCCAGCGAGTCCCAGTAATTGAATTTGCTTGGCGCCGGTTACTGCATCGCTGAAAGTAACATCTATGGCGGCGTTGGTTTCGAATGCTTCAGAAAGGTTGCAGCAGGCAGCCCTTTGAAGCTCTTCGGTGGTAATGGCCTGGGTGAGGATGGGTTCGAGGGTTCGGAAATGCGCCCCGGGCCGCCTACCCTGAACTTCAACCTCACCGAGTTGCTGAACTTCTTCTAAAGAAATAGTTAGATTGGCATCTGAAGACGAAATCAGGATGGTGTCAGTTCGAAATCCAATAAAACTAATAATGAGATTATGGGGAAGACGTGGCGGTTTGGGAATTTCGAAACGGCCATTAACATCTGTTGCCACACCAATGTTGGTTTGCTCCCATATCACATGGGCACCAACAAGAGGTTCAACATGTTCCTGTCCATTTTCCAGGTGGCTGTACTGAACTACACCACGCAACATATTGGTTTGGGCTGAAGCTTCTGCTGGCATTAACCAACCAAGGGCAAATAGCAGAAAAATCATTGAAAAGATAGCTTTTTTCATGGCACCTTACTTATTATGCAGCCTGTTGTTTTTCAGCATTTCGGGGTTGCGTGGGTATTTGCAGCAATGATGTAGATTCTTATAGGTGACCTCATCGGTAATGAAGTTCTGGGTGTCGTGTCCGGCACGGGCAATAGCCCGCTCGATGGCTTCCTGGTTGGTGCGAGACTCATCGAAACGTACCGCTACCATCTGTTTTTCCTGATTCCAGGTTGCCTGACGAACACCTCCAACACTTAATGCTGCTCTTTCGATCCGCGTTTTGCACATGCCACAGAGCCCTAAGGCTTTAAACTCGACATCGACAATATTTCGGCGGGTACCCTGCTGCGTATAAGCATGTTGGGTGCCGGTTGCAAACCATAAAAGAACTAAAACAGTTGATATGTATGAAAAGGTTTTCATTGCGAAAAAAATTATGATAAAACAAGATTTTAGATTTAACCGAATGATTTTTCATTCCTTGGTTTTTTGCAAAAGCCAAGGTGTATGAAATGCTGTAAGCACAGCTAAGCCTTAACAGGCAGGGATTTTGATCTGCTGTAAGAAGATGAGGTATTCGGTTCCTGAGAAAACAACCGGTGGTGGGTGTTTATTCACAGAAGCCAACCTGGTTTCAGGGAGTTCAGCTAATTGTTTGCTCCAAAAAGAAACAGGAGGAACTTCAATCGTTTCGGGGTCAACCCTTGGTGGGTTGGGACCTACCAGGTCGTCGACCTGCAGTAACACAGATTGAATCAGGCAACAAGTATCAGATACCAGAGATCCGGTACAATGCAGGTGCTCAATTGTTAAACTGCAACAGGTAAGAGGAGGTGGTTCAGATGCTGATGGTTCCGAGGAGCAACATGGATTGGGATCCTGGAGGGTAATCTCTACAATGTCGCACGAGGGGCACGAATGCTTTACCAGCCTGAAACCTGTGGTTGCGACCAGCAAGGAAACAAGCATTACCCACACCTTGAATTGCTTTACCAATAGTTGCATGACCACAAAATTAGTAAACAATTAAATAAAAGAGAACATATTTAAGAATTTTTATGAACCAGATAAGTTCCATCGTCAGGGTTTTACATCAAGTTTTTTTCAGAAAATCATTTCGAAGCAGCGCCATCTTTCAAATTTGATACTTTAATTGCGGTTTCACTGCTATATTGTTACAAAAAAAGGTTAATGTCAGTAACTTTTGTAATTTTTTTCATACATTAGCACATGGTTCAAAAATTCAATATAATAATCAGGAAAAATTATGAGCAAAAAGGTCAACAGGCGTGATTTTTTAAAAACCGGAGGAGTCGTTGTGGCAGGCACCATGGTGCTGCCATCGGTTCTTAGCGGGTGTTTTGCCGGAAAACAAGCGGTTCTGCCTATGCATTACGACCTGAATGATTACCTCGACCACTTCGGGGTAAGCAGAAGGTTAATTGCTGAGGTACTTGCTGAAGGTCTTTCGCGCGGCGGCGATTATTGCGATTTATATTTTCAACACACCAATTCCAATTCAATTGGGCTTGAAGAAAACATTGTCAACAGGGCCGCATCTACTGTAAGTTTTGGTGTGGGCATCAGGGTTCTGAAAGGCGACCAAACCGGTTATTCGTTTACCGAGGAGCTTACTCCGGAGGCCATGAAGTCGGCTGCCCGAACAGCTGCGAATATTGCCAATGCAAGTTCCTTTGCCCGGACAAAACCATTTCAGGACCGACAGTTCTCCAACTTCTACAAGATCAATACCCCTTGGGAGGATGTGAGTATCAGCAGCAAAATACCGGCTCTTGTAGCCATCAATGAAAAGGTTTTTTCATTGGATCCGCGAGTCAGGATATGCAATGTTTCGTATTCTGATAGTGCGTCGTACATTCTGTTCGCAAATTCTGAAGGAGTAATCGCAACAGACTATCAGCCCATGTGTACCATTGGGGCGTCGGTTATCGCAGAGCAAAATGGCCGCCGGGAGCAAAACGGATACACCATTTCGAAAAGAATGGATATTGCTATGCTCAACGAGGACTATCTGAACCGGATAGCAACAAAATCGGTTGAAGACACTGTGCTTCTTTTTGATGCCACAACGCCGCGTGCCGGTCGTATGCCTATGGTTCTGGCTGCCGGAAGCTCAGGTATCTTGCTTCACGAGGCAATAGGACACGGCATTGAGGCCGACTTTAACCGCAGGGGAGAGTCGATCTTTAGCGACAAGATCGGGAAAAAAGTTGCTGAACCTTTTGTAACCATTATCGACGATGGCACCATACCCCACATGAGGGGTTCCATCAACATGGACGATGAAGGCAATCCAGGCAAAAGAACGGTGTTGGTTGAAAACGGCACTCTGGTGTCGTATCTTCACGACCGAATTAGCGCGCGCCACTTTAAGGTTGCCCCTACCGGCAGCGGACGCCGCGAATCTTTCAGGCACATGCCGCTTCCACGCATGCGCAACACCTACATGCTTAACGGACCCCACACCAAGGAAGAAATAATCAAGTCGGTGGATTATGGCATTTTTGCCGAAACATTTACCGGAGGCCAGGTTCGTATCGGCCCGGGCGACTTTACCTTCTTTATAAAGCAGGGCTACCTGATTGAAAAAGGCAAGCTTGGTGCTCCAATTAAGGATGTGAACATCATCGGCAACGGCCCCAAAGTACTTGAAGACATGGTGATGGTGGGCAACGACCTGGCGATGTCGGAAGCCGGATGGACCTGTGGAAAAGGCGGCCAGGGCGTGCCTGCATCTATGGGCCAACCAACAGTAAAAGTATCATCCATAACCGTGGGTGGACGAAATGTTTAAAACCTCTATTTTAACATCTTAGATATATGAATAATAATCAACGCATGGAACTGGCCAGATGGGTCAGCAAGTATGCTCTCGAAAAAGGTGCAACAGAATCGGCGGTTTCCATTTCGCGCTCCCGCTCCGTTCAGGTCGATGTGAGGGAGCAGCGCCTTGATACCATCAGGGAAAACACCGAGAACAGCTTAACGCTGATGATTTACAGGGATTTTAAGTTTTCCACCCACACTACCAACAATCTTGATAGGGGTCAATTGGAAAAATTTATTGCAGGAGCTGTGGAGGCAACTTCATACCTTGCGCCGGATCCCGACCGACGGTTGCCCGACCCGTCACTTTATCCGACCAATTTGACAAAAAACCTTGAACTCTTAGACCCTCGGCAAGCTGAGGTTACCCCCGAATTCAGGGTACAGAACGCAATGGAAGCTGAACAACTGGTAAGAGCTGTTGAGGGCAGGGCAAACATCGCATCTGCCTCAGCAGGTTTCGGCGATAATTTGAACGAAGGCGTCCGGGTTCATTCTAACGGGTTCGCAGGCGAATGGTCATCGACTTCGTTTGGGCTGTCGGCATCTCTTTCCATTATTGACGGAACTGCAAGACCTGCAGGCGGGGCTTTTGCACGTACCCGTTTTTTGAATCAGCTTCCTTCTGTTAGGGAAATTGCTGAGGAAGCATCAAGAAACACTCTTATGCAGATTGGACAAGGCCCCGTTGAAACTGGAAAATACACCATGCTCCTCGACAACAGGGTGGCCGGAAATATCATTGGACGGATCTTTGGCCCCATGTCGGCTAGAAACATTCACCAGAAAAATTCTTTCCTTTTAAACAAACTGGACAGTAAAATTGGTTCGGAGCTATTTACCATTACCGACGACCCGTTTATACCGCAAGGATTGGGTTCGAGGCTTTTCGACGGTGAAGGAATAGCTGCCCGGCGACGGGTTCTTATCGATAAGGGTGTTTTGAAATCCTATTTAATCGACAATTATTTCGGGCGCAAACTGGGGCTAACCCCAAATGGCGGAAGTACCTCAAATATTGTTTTTGCATTGGGCAGCCGCAACAGCGAACAAATTATTGCAGCGCAGGAAAGGGCCATCCTGGTGAATTCGTTCTCAGGAGGCAATGCCAGTGCATTAACAGGAGATTTTTCCTTTGGAATTTCAGGACACCTGATCGAAAACGGAAAAATCACCAGGGCCATTAACGAGATGAACATATCCGGTAACCTCCTCGACTTGTGGAATCAGTTGGTTGAAACCGGGAATGATCCTTTCCGTTTCTCTGCTACACAAAGTCCTACGTTGGTGTTTGCAGATGTGATCTTTAGCGGATTATAATTTGGTCGTACCTGAATTGATAAAAAAAGGGGTTGCATCGAGCAACCCCCTTTTTTTTTATGGCTTTAAGGTCTAATTGAAAAAGTACCTTACACCAAACATAATCCTCCAAACATCTCCCATACTGGCTGTTGGTTCGAAAGTTCTGGAAACCAGCTCATTTCCAACTGTGGCCATACGGTAAGTGATTCGGTTCTGGGTGTCAATAGCGCCACCTGCTAAAGGCTGATTGTTTACAACTCTTTGCCCAACGCCCCATTCCGAGTTCAGCAGGTTGGTGATATTGGCAATATCCATGCGAACCTGTAGCCGGTTGCGGATTCCACCAACGTTAATTGCAAAATCCTGTGCAATGCTCAGGTCTGCCCGGGTAACCATCGGCAGAAATGCTGCACCGCGCTCTGCATGACGGCCACGATTTTTGCTCAGGTAGGGGTCCTGGTCTATGAAAGCATTCCAAGCTGCCTGCTGCTGTTCTATGGTGAAGTTAACAACCGCAGTTGCGTGATTATGAGCTACAACACCACCAGTTGCATTAAGACCAAATGGGAAGAAGTTCATTTCTGTTTCATCCCTCGGAATGTAGATGAGGTCATTGAATGTACTTCCATCGCGGTTCACATCGCCGGAGAAAACATAGGAGAAGTTACCGATGGTACGGCTTTCGATGAAAAGCGAAATGGTGGTAGCCCACGGGGTGGTGTATGATAGCGCCCCAAAAGCCCTATGGCCTGCAGTATTGCTTGAATAACCAAGGCCTGGCAAATTTGGATTACCCGCATGTGCATTTGCCTGCCATGAACTCCACGCAATAGAGGCGGGGTCAATGGTGTTTCTAGCAATTCCATAGCTATAACCTCCTGTGAAGAACAAACCATTCTGGAACGGCCTGCTAATCGATGCAGCAATATTCCACGCATAACCTTCATTTTGGTTTTTGAGGCCAATGGCACGGGTAACCTTAGTGATCATTCGGTTGCCTGTACCTGTTGCATATAACGGCCTTACATCGGCCCCTGCCGTCATAGTTGTGGTTGGCCTCAGGTTGGCATTGATGTAGTAAATCCCATTAACATCCCTGCTGTAAACTCCTTCGAGGGTACCTATGAAACCCCAAGGGAGTCTTTGGTCAACAGCAAAGTTGGTTCTCCATACCTGTGGGAATTTGAAATTCTCGTCGGTATAGGCCAGTTCGTAGCTTGCTGCTGGGGCTCCGGTAACTGTGGCAGGCTTATGGAAGTTTGGATCCGGATGGAAAGGACGGCGGTTTAGTAAAGCACCTGAAGTTATTGATTCAGAACCTGTCAAAATACCATTGTTTCCAATCTGGTTCGAAATCCATACATAAGGCGGGGAGCCGGTGAAAATTCCTGTACCGCCGCGCACCTGGGTTGTGGCATTTCCGAAAGCATCCCAGTTGAACCCAAACCTGGGCGACCAATGAATGCGCGGATCGGGTAGTTTGTCGGTGCGGAACCATTCGATCCGCCCGTGCTCGTCAGTAAAAAAGAAGCTTTCAACTTCGGCATTACGATACTCTGAGTCTCTAAAGAAAGGTACATCGATTCTGAGGCCACCTGTGAGTTTGAGCCTGTCGGTTACCCGCCACTGGTTCTGGGCATAAATACCGGCATAGAACACATGAAGGGGTTGGATGGGTATATCCTGACCGGGAATATTCGACCAGCGCAACTCGAATCTGTTTAATGTTACAGGAGATGCTGCTGCACGATAAGCGGCCGGATCATTTGGATTGAAAGTATTAATGAAACGCCTGGCATCTGTTAAAAAATCATCAACCGAGTTATACACATAGGCGCTTTGCGACTGGGGGAAGAATATATTCTCTGAACTGAATATTTCGGCGCTGGCACCAAGTGTGATGGTGTGATCTTCCAGGAAAATAGAGAAATTGTTCTGGAACTGCCAGGTTTCGTACCTCAATTCGTTATTGGGTGTAAAAGGCTCGAAACCAAAAGAGGTGTAATTGGTACCACCGCTCAAAATGTCAACAAACGGGAACATGGTACCCATGGGTTTACGGCTTTCGTCCTGGAAGGTATATCCAATCAACATATTGTTGAACATATTGTCGCCAATGCGCGAATTCCACTCACCCACCAGGGAGCGGATATTTTCCATGATCTGATAATTCGAATTCTGGAAATTCAGTGCGTTTGAAGCACGCCGGCGTGGTTGCCCGCCTACTGCCCCAGAGTTTGACAAAATAATATCTGCTAAAGAATTCAAATGGTTGTACCTGAGACTGAAATTATTACGGTCGTTGAGGTTGAAGTCGAGTTTTGCAATGAACCGGGTTGCTGGAGTTTTACCATCATAACCTTGCCAAGGGCCTGTTTCGTAATTTAAAGTGTCCCTTAGAAAGTTGCTTAGTCTTAGGAGATCAGATTCCAAAACTCTGGTAATATTTCCACCTACAGGTTCTCCTCCTGCGTTTGCCCTCCAGGTTGTAACCGGCTCAATAAGATTTTCCTGACTAAAATCTACAAAGAAAAACAACCGGTCGCGGATAATGGGTCCACCCAGGTTAAAGCTAAACTGGTCGAAATCAAATGAACCCGGATCGAATGTAGTACCGCGAGCCTCTGTTCCCACAAGGCCTTGTTGCCTAAAAGAATACTGAAACTCTCCTCTAAACTCGTTTGTACCACTTCTGGTAACTGTATTTACACCTGCACCAACAAAATCGGCTTGGCGTACATCGAATGGGGCTATATCAACAGTAATTGCC
>DATIKH010000129.1:0-2745 GCA_035477775.1 Bacteroidales bacterium
TGTTGTACATACCGTGGCCATCACGGTAATCGCGCAAGACATTCCCGCCATAGTTCACTCCACCCGCATCGGTTCCTTGGGTATATGACAGGACGGTAAACTCAAACTCAAGGTTTTTCATGGGCCTGTATCTTCCTTTGATAAGCCATTCGGACAGGTTGGCGCCCAGCGGATGTGCCAGAGGCTGGCTGTAGTGCGAATGACTTGCAGATGGCCGGCGGCCGGTTCCCAGCAAGTCGTAGTGCTGATAAAGATACGGACGAATTAAATTTATTTCGCCTTGCAGATCAAGGTTTTGTATTCCCAATGGGTCTGATAATTTAAGGCCAACCTGCAAACCGAATTGATTTCGCATAGAGGCAAAGGTTTGAAACTTCCTTTCTCTTCTCAGTCCCAGGCGAACCAGCATAGAGTCGATATCGGCCCTGATATCTGCAATATAAAATTCATCAGCAACAAACTGCCCGTAAACACCAAGGCCGGGAGTAACCATCCACTCCCAGTTCATACCCACGGTTATCCGATCAGGATCGCCAACTTTATGCTCCAAGGCTCTGTAAAAAATTACAGGATTTAGGTAATACCATTCAAAACCCCTCGCATTAAGCGTGTCGGATACACCAAAGACCACCGACTCAAAAAAACCAATTTGCAATCGAGGTGATATCCTGAATGCCACTTGATGAGCCACAGCATACTTAGGGTCGTAGCGATTGCCACCGAATGTCCGTAGCGGAAAATCGATCAGATGGGCAAAAAGGTTTTGATAGTGAAACCACCGGTAGCGGGTATTGATTTTTAGAAAGAGGTAGTTATTGGCATAATCAGAGAGCAAAAGCGATCTGATGCCATGGCCAGAAAAGTTCCGGTCTTGCCCAAGCTGAAATCCGATATTCTCGGTTGCATTAAAGGCAATATAACCTCTGGCCGTGAAAAAATCAACTCCTCCATCGCCAAAACCTTTTGTCCAACCCTCGCCGGGAAATGCGCCAGAATGAGCATTTTGCTGACGCATGACAAAATCCGGGAAACGCCCCTGGGTTGTTGTTAGAAAAGTATAAAATCCAACTCTTTGATTAATCAAGCCCCTCACCTCAACACCGCGTGTGTTGAGAAAATGAGGGCTATCAACCCCCCTTTCAATGTCTGCACTCAATTCGAGTACCGGATTTACTGATAGAAAAAACTGATCGCTATGATAACGGAATAAATCATTGGGATAAGCGTAAAAGCGCTTGAATATAGGCCTCCTTGAACTATCAGCCGGTGTGGCTGCCCATTCGGGATTACTGTTCAAAAAGGAATTTATAAGGTGCCTGTCAACCGCCGTTAAACGATTCAGGGTAGTATCTATTTCTTCAATAAATGAAACTGAAGCTTTTCTCTCAAATGGCCTCATGGAAGAATGGATCTGCGAAGAGAGCCTGCCTGATCGAACCTGAAAGCGGTCAATAAGGTGATGATCGCTGCTGTTCGAAGGTAAAAAAACACTTTGGCTTTGTACCCGTATTGCTGTTATTGCAAGAAGCAACAGAAAGAAAAACCGCATCATGGAAGTCTGTTTAGATTCATTTCTGTGATTCAAATATTTTCATTCAAAAGTAGCCATTTATAGCAGAAACAAGAGCCTTTTGTACTTTTGAACTTCAGGGATGAAAAAACAGGTCGAGGTAGTGCTTTCAGTTCTTTTAAAATTAAATAGCCTAACCCAAAAAACCATTCAGATTGAAGTTGAGTATGCCTGCCACAGGCAGGGTTGAGGTCGATATCCAAAAAAAACCTACTCATAAGTAAAAATCTAAAAGGCAATGATTGAAAAAAACAGGCAGGGAATCCATTTTTTTGAGTTTAGAGAGTTCTCCAAAAATAAAGACATCAGGCATTTCATCTCTTCGCGGGTAGGAGGTGTTAGCAATCCGCCTTTTGATGGGCTGAACCTTGGAATGCATGTTGGCGACCACCTGCCCAATGTGGTTAAAAACCGCGGATTGCTTGCACGCGCGCTGGATTCGGATTTAGACCTCTTCACTTTCGCCAATCAGACCCACAGCGCCAATGTGTCAGTGGTGGAGGAGAATCATCGTGGTTGTGGAGCCTCTGAGTTGGGAACGGCCATTCCGGATACCGATGCCATGATTACACAGGCAAAGAACATCTGGCTGTGTGTGCAGATAGCTGATTGCGTGCCGCTTTTGCTTTACGACCCGGCAAGGCAGGTGATTGCAGCCGTCCATGCGGGATGGAAAGGCATTGTAAAACAAATTGTTCAGGCAACAGTGAAGAAAATGGTAACACAATTCGGCAGCAAGCCTGAAAAAATCCTTGCTGGCTTAGGTCCTGCAAACGGTCCTTGCTGCTACGAAATCGGCGAAGAGGTTAAGCAGCAAATCGTTACACTTGACGAATTAAACCAGGGAACCATCAGCCCAGGTAACAAACCCGGGAAGTATTTTTTCGATCAATGGAAAGCTGTTTCTATGCAACTTGTGGATGCGGGCCTTGACCCAAATAATATTGAACATTCGGAATTATGCACGCAATGCCTGAACAAAACCTTCTTTTCGTCGAGGGCAGACAGGGGAACCACCGGCAGGTTTGCAGCCTGCATCATGCTGGTACCAGTTTAACAGAAGGCATTGGTTTTTAAGAACAGGCTTCAATTCTTTTTTGTGGATTCAGTATTATTTTTTACTTTAGGCCGCCCAAGAGCAAAGCCCTTGGATTATTACTAACCAATTACTTAGC
>DATIKH010000130.1:0-1837 GCA_035477775.1 Bacteroidales bacterium
CATCTCCTCAGGGAAAAGGGTATTCCCCTGATTGTCTAACAGGCGGCCTGCGAAGATGTTGTATTGCGAGATATACAGCCTGGTTTCGCTGCCAATCCTCGACATTTCCTGGAGATAGGTTGCCGGTACCCTGGCCGTGAACATATCGCCCATGCGTGCAAAACCCCACTGGCGCGGTGTCCATTCGGCTCCCAGTTCATTCTTCTCTTCGAGCGAATAATTGGGAAAGTTCAATGCCACGATAAAGGCAATTTTGTTTTGGAAGAAATCGCTTTCGACATGGGCAAAAGGGCTGTATGCCCCAAAAAGCTGGTCAATCTTGTGGATAGGGCCCCTGTCTTCGTGTATCTGACGGTTCAGCTCCAGGCTGATGCGGCTCATGTGCCCGTAAAGAAACTCCAGGTTCCTTGCAATACGGTCGAAAACCAGGTCGAGTTCGGCCGGGTCGGCAATGAAATTCTCGGTGACGAAGGTCTGGAACTCTTCCACAGTACCATCGCTGTTGCGCCACAGGGAGGCGGCTTGCGTTACACCACGGGTAATACGAAACTCATGATCGGCTCCATGTTTTTCAAGGAGTTGGGAAGTAAGCAGTTCCACGGTTTCCTGGGTAACAGGGCTGGTTTCGTCCTGCAGTTTTTGGTCGGGCCGGCAGGCGGAAAGCAATAAAAACGAAGGAATCAAAAGTGCAAATAGTTTTTTCATCCGTAAATAATTTAATTGGTTATAGTTGATGAGCAAAGATTAGTGCCTGGTATTGAACGCCAAAAGGACTTTACGCAAAGGTCGTAAAGAAAAAACCCCACGCAATGGTCTTAAAGCAAAATCACCACGTTAATGCCGCAAAGAAAAAGAAATTAAATTAAATCAAATCCCCTTTGCGCTCTATTCGTAAAAAAATATTTGTTGGGAATTTGATGAATACCCATTTTTCAAGTCCATCGCTGATGGATTGGCTTTATAACATGGGTTTCTATATCTCCCAGGCTAAGGGCTTGGCTACCAGCTCGGTATCCAAAGCAAGGGGAACCAGTTCGATCATTTCCTTGATGTACTTAAAATCTAGACCTTTCAGGTATATTGGATTGATTTCAGCTACATCTTTCCGGTTTTCTTCCGATAGAATGATGGTATGAATTCCCGAGCGTTTTGCTGCCAGAATTTTCTCTTTGATTCCGCCCACCGGCAGTACTTTTCCCCTGAGGGTAATCTCTGCTGTCATGGCCACCCCCGGTTTTGCCTTGCGTTGGGTGTAGGCCGATGCCAAAGCGGCAAACATCGTGATTCCTGCCGAGGGACCATCCTTTGGTGTGGCGCCTTCGGGCACATGCAGGTGCACGTTGTATTTTCCGAAGATGCGGGAGTCAATTCCCAGGTCGGGAGCATGCGCTTTCAGGTACTCATAGGCCAGTGTGGCCGATTCTTTCATCACATCGCCCAGATTTCCGGTCATGGTCAAGCGGCCATCGCCTTTACTAACGCTGACTTCAATAAACAATACTTCTCCGCCGGCCCAGGTCCATGCCAATCCGGTCATTACACCTGCCTGATTCACCAACATGGATTGATCGCGGCTAAAAACAGGGGCTCCCAGAATCTTTTCGATATCTGCTTCGTTCAGATTGGGATCGAAGGCCTCGCCCATAACCATGTCGCGCGCTTTAGCACGAATTACCTTGGCAATGCATTTTTCCAACTTGCGTACTCCCGACTCTCTGGTATATTCGTCAATGATTTTTTCAAGGACTTTTTTGCTGAATTTAAGTTGTTCTTTTTGCATTCCGTGTTCGGCAAGTTGCTTGGCAACCAGATGCCTTCGTGCAATTTCCACCTTTTC
>DATIKH010000131.1:0-12906 GCA_035477775.1 Bacteroidales bacterium
GCTCATTTAAATCCTGCCGTTACAGTTGCGTTTTGGTTTTCGGGGCGCTTTCCGGCAAAAGAATTGCTTCCATACATTGTCAGTCAACTTATCGGAGCATTTGTTGCAAGCGGGACACTCAAAATGCTCTTTCCCACACACTTGACCCTAGGGGCAACTTTGCCGGCCGGGACAGCGGCACAATCATTCATCATTGAAATTATTCTTGCATTTCTGCTTATGCTTGTAATCATCAATGTTTCAACGGGTGCAAAGGAAAAAGGAATCACTGCGGGCATTGCGGTCGGTTCGGTAGTTTTACTGGGGGCGCTGTTTGCAGGGCCGATAACGGGTGCATCAATGAACCCCGCCCGTTCTATTGCTCCCGCAATTGTTTCCGGGCAGTTACAACATCTTTGGATTTATATAACAGCACCCTTTATAGGTACCGTAATTGGCATTTTAGGATGCCGGGGAGTAAAAGAAAAAGAATGTTGTCCGACACCCTTTTGCAAACCGACAAATAACCTGACACGATGAAAAATATTTTATTTGTATGCATTGAAAATTCTAACCGTAGTCAAATGGCACAAGCATTTGCCAAAATTCACGGACACGACAAAGTTGAAGCTTTTAGTGCGGGTTCAAATCCTTCGGGAAAAATAAATCCGAAAGCCATTGAAGCAATGAAAGAAATTGGCTACGACCTGACAACTCATCAATCCAAGTCACTTGACAACATTCCGCAAATTCAATGGGATTATTTAATCGGGATGGGTTGTGGCGACAAATGCCATTATGTTGCAACAAAAAGCAGAATAGAATGGAACATTCCCGACCCAAAAAATATGGAGAAAGACGAGTTCAGAAAAGTTCGGGATTTAATTGAGCGACAGGTAAAAGAATTGTTGGCCAAAATATAACCCTTATCGCTTAATGCAATATCTTAAATAAAGCTACCGATTCCTGGTATTTAAGTAAAAGAAAAACCTATCGCCAAAATTAGAAACCCCGAAAAGTAAGCCTTGATGGTTTTTACATTTTGAATCCGATCAGCTTGCCTTCCTGCATCACAAGCTGGCCGTCGAAATACACATCGGGCCATTTTACCAGGCCGTCGAGGTGGCTTTCAACGGATATGGTTCCACCCATCGAAATGTTGTTGCCAAAAGCAATGTGGATTGTTCCAAGCACCTTTTCATCTTCAAGGATCAGTCCCGAAAGCTGTGCCTTGTAGTTGGTGCCCATGCCGAATTCGGCTACGGCGCGTGCTTCACGACCTGATTTGTCGAGGACTGTTGCAAGCCGGCTTGCTTCTTCTCCGCCTGTAATGGTTTCGGCATATCCGTTTACGACCTTCACGGTAATGGGGGTTTTTACCAGTCCGATACCCGACATGGAACCGTCGATAACCACCGTGCCGTTTGATTTGCCTTCGAGCGGCGCCAGATACACTTCGCCCGAGGGCATATTGCCGCTCTGGCCTTTTTCGCGCAGCACCCCGGTACTTGGCAGCACCGCCCTTCCGGCCACCGGCATGGTAATGTCGGTGCCCAGCTTGCTGGTAACCCGAATTTCTTTCACGCCCTGCATGCGGTTGGCAACAAAGTTGGTAAGTTCAATGATTTTGTCGAAATCGGCATTGAGGCAGCGTTCCATGATTTCGGCGGTTATACCCGGCATGGTACCAACCCTCACACCCTGCTTTGCCGCTTCGCGCCGGGCGTTGGTATGGGTCAGCGATTTTGCCGTGGGACAAACCACCACATCGGCCATTTTCATCAATGCGGCGATTTCGGCAGGAGGTTCCTGGCCGTTGATTTCGCGCGAACGCATTTCTACCAAAATACTCTCGCGGCAAAGTGTTTTACCGGCTTCGTGCAATGCAAGTCCAATGTCGCGCTTCATTTCGTCGGTTACTATCAGCAGGGTTTCTTCGGGCTTCAGGCCCATGGCGCCGCGCAATCCGATTACAGAGGCTTGTAATAAAGCATCGTTTATTTTTACGGTCATTCGTCAGGAAATTTGTTGTTAAAGGAAGTGTGTTTTCCGACAATATTACGAAAATTCCCCGAAACGGAGCATAGCTTCAAAGGAGTTGATTTGGTGGCCGTGCAAACAACCCTTAAACATAAATTGTTCTATATTTGCCCTATGCACTGGATTGATACCCACAACCATATTTATTTGCCGGAGTTTGACCACGACAGGCCCCAGGTTGTTGAGCGCGCATTGGAAGCAGGGGTTAAGCATCTGTTGATGCCGAATGTAGATTCGAAAACCCTGCCCCAAATGATGGAGGCCGCCTCGCGGTTTCATGGAGTTTGCCTTCCCATGGCGGCGCTGCACCCCACATCGGTCAAGCCGGATTTTGAGGAGGAGCTTTTGAAGGTTGAACAAATGCTGAAGGAAAATAAATTTGTTGCAGTAGGAGAATCGGGCATAGACCTCTATTGGGACAAAACTTATTACAAGGAACAGGTAATTGCATTAAGGCGCCAAGCTGAGCTTGCCTTGGAACACGAATTGCCATTGGTAATCCATTCGCGCAACGCCCTCGATGAGATTTTCGAAACGCTGAACGACTTTCGCAACAGCGGGCTGCGGGGCGTATTTCATTGTTTCCCGGGCGATGCCGCTCAGGCCGCCAGGGTTCTCGACATGGGCTTTTTTATTGGGGTAGGTGGGGTCGTTACCTACAAAAACGGCCTGCTGGCTGAGGTGGTTCAATATGTTGGGCTGCAGCACATCATCCTCGAAACCGATGCACCATACCTTGCCCCCGTACCACACAGGGGTAAGCGCAATGAGCCTTCATTTATTCAACTTATCGGGCATAGGGTAGCTGTGATTACCGGCTCCACGCCAGAGCAAGTGGCCGGCATTACCACAAATAATGCAATACAGCTTTTTGGACTTAAAAACATTGATCACCAAAACTGACAGGGCATGAACAGCGAAACTTCTATTTTGGTAATTTATACAGGCGGCACGATCGGCATGGTGGAGGATAGCGCCACCGGCACCCTGCATCCTTTCAATTTCGAACATTTAACCACCCAGATTCCCGAGATCAAAAAATTCAAATGTCATATTCAGAGCATTTCGTTCGATCCGGTAATTGATTCGAGCAATATGACGACTGAGATATGGGTGCATCTTGCCGAAATTATCGAAGAGAACTATGATAAATTCGATGGTTTTGTAATCCTGCACGGCACCGATACCATGGCCTATACCGCATCGGCTTTAAGTTTCATGCTCGAAAACCTGTGCAAGCCGGTTATCCTTACCGGTTCGCAACTGCCCATCGGGGTGATCCGTACCGACGGCAAAGAAAATTTCATTACCGCTATTGAAATTGCTGCTGCCAAAAAGGACGGTAAAGCCGTTGTGCCCGAAGTGTGCATCTATTTCGAGTACCAGCTTTATCGGGGTAACCGCACCCACAAGTTCAATGCCGATCATTTCGAAGCCTTCCGCTCTGTAAACTATCCGGTGTTGGCACAGGCGGGCGTAGAGATAAAATACGATTTCACGGCTATACACCCGGCCAACGGACAGCCCTTCGGCATTTTTACACGGCTCGACACCAATATAGCCGTCCTCAGAATTTTTCCGGGAATCAGCAAAGCGGTCGTGGAGGCAACAATTAATATCGACGGCCTGAAAGCCCTAATCATTGAAACTTACGGTTCGGGCAATGCACCCACCGACGCATGGTTTCTTGATCTGATGGAGCAAGCGGTAAAAAAGGGATTGATTGTTTGCAATATTACCCAATGCAGGGGAGGCTCCGTTCAGATGGCCAAGTACGAAACAGGCCAAGGACTTGAGAAGGCGGGAGTTATCAGCGGCCACGATATGACCATGGAGGCCGCCATTACCAAACTCATGGTTCTTCTTGGTAGAAACCTTAATACTGCCCAGACAAAAGAGGCCTTTGAAATTCCCCTACGCGGCGAAATGACCGTCTGAAAAACTTCTCATGGAATTGAATTCCAACGGGCAGATTTGCACCAGGGTATTAACCTAAGGCAACCGTACTTTTTGTTACAGCCCTGATTTACATTCCAAAGTACCAGGTGGCAATTGAAAAATAGATAACAACACCGCAGATGTCGGCAACCGAGGTAACGAGCGGGCCGCTTGCTGTGGCAGGGTCGAGCTTCAGTTTGGTAAAAATGAAAGGCAAAAGCAGGCCCACCAGGCTGCCGGTCATTACCACCAATACCATGGTAAGCGAAACCACCACCATGATTTCAGGCGTTCTGAGTCCGGATACTATGGCAACTCCTACCGCCATCGTAATACCCAATAAAAACGAAACCAGAAACTCCCTCCCGAGCAACCGGAGCCAGTCCCGTATTTGCACTTCGCCCAGAACAAGCGAGCGAATCATTAACGTTGCAGCCTGCGAACCCGCATTCCCCCCGCTCCCAATCAGCAAAGGCAAAAAGAAAACCAGGGCAACGACCGATTGAATGACTTCCTCGTAGGTAGCTATGGCAGCGCTCGAGAATACATTTACAAACACCAAAGCAATCAGCCAGACAATCCGTTTTTTATAAAGCTGAATTACACGTGTGCGCAGCGGGTTCAGAATGGCCTGATGAAAAGAACCGAACTTGTGAAAGTCTTCGGTGGTTTCCTCCTCAACCACATCCATCATATCGTCGAAGGTAACGATGCCGAGCAAGATGCCATTCGAATCGATGACCGGTAGGGCAGCCCTGTCGTAATCGCTGAAGGTGCGGATGGCCTTTTCCTGATCCTCATCGGGCCTGAGCGCTACAAACCGGTAGTCCATCAACTCAGAAATCAACTTTTGGGGCGAAGCAAGGATGATCTCCTTGATGCGGATTTCATCGATAAGCACCTGGTTGTCGTCAACTACGTATATGTGGTTTAATGTTTCCGAGTCGTGTCCGTACTTACGTATGTGATCAAGTGTTTTGGCGATGGTAAAATTGGGTTTCACCGAAACATATTCGGGGGTCATCAGTCGTCCGATGCTGTCCTCGGGATACCCCAGCAGGCTTATGGCCACGCTGCGCTCCTGGTCCGAAAGAAGCTGCATCAACTTTTGGGTTACCTCGCCCGGCAATTCCTCCAAAAAGGCGGTACGGTCGTCGGGGTCGAGGTCGTTGACCAGGTTGGTGATTTCACCCAGGTTTTTGGCAAAACCCTCAACGATTTCCTCCTGTTTGTCGTGCGAAAGATGGGAGAAAATTTCTTTGGCAAGCTCCCTGGGCAGCAGCCTGAAGAGGAATACATCGTTGGGTTTGGGCAGTTCTTCAATGATTTCGGCAGTTTGAAAAGAGTCAAGCTCCTTCAGCTTCTGCCTCAACGAAATCAGGTCTTTTTTCTGGAGAACATCCAGAAGATCGGCTTTTAAATCAATCATGCACACGCCTCCTGCATTAAAAATCTGCAAGGAAGCGTCGCTCCCTTACAGAAGAGTTATCGAAAAATTACTGTGGTAAGGGCCTTCGTCCATTTGAAGTAATTACTCCTGTTAATTCAGGCGGCAAAGGTATGATTAACCTTTTATTAAGCCAAATAAATTCTTATAAATGATGACCTGCGTCCTTATCCTTTTCGAACATATATGGATACCTGAAGTCGGTGGGAGGTAAAAAAGTTTCTTTGATGGTTCGTGGATTAATCCAGCGCAACAGGTTCAGGTGGCTTCCGGCCTTGTCGTTGGTGCCCGACTGACGTGAGCCTCCGAAAGGCTGTTGCCCGACAACAGCTCCGGACGGTTTGTCGTTCATATAAAAGTTTCCGGCAGCGTATCGCAAGGCAGCACAGGCTTTTACAATGGCATACCGGTCGTTGCTGAAAATGGCTCCGGTTAACCCGTAAGGTGAGGTGTTATCACAAACGGAAAGTGTTTCCTCAAATTTCTCATCAGGATAAACGTAAATAGTCAGCACCGGTCCGAAGATCTCTTCTTGCATGGTTATAAAATGAGGATCCTGAGTGAGTACAACGGTTGGTTCAATGAAATAACCAACACTTTTGTCGCCTTTGCCCCCAAACAAAACCTCTGCAACAGCCGAATCCTTAGCCTTTTGAATATATTGCATAATATTGTCAAAAGATTTTTCGTCAATAACTGCATTCACAAAATTTCCGAAATCTTCGGGATTGCCCACCCTAACCCGCTTAAGGTGATGTTCCAGACAGCCTTTGATTGGCTCCCAAAGGCTTTGCGGAATATAAGCCCTCGAAGCGGCCGAGCATTTCTGACCCTGATATTCGAATGCCCCCCTTACAAGCGCGGTGGCTACTTCGTTGGCATCGGCCGAAGCGTGTACGAATACGAAGTCTTTACCACCTGTTTCACCAACAACCCTTGGGTACGAACGGTAATTCTCGATGTTGTTGGCAATGGTTTTCCAGATATGATTAAAGGTCGGGTTGCCTCCGGTGAAATGCACTCCAGCCAGGTTTTTGTCATTCAAAGCCACATTGCCAACAACTGAACCACTGCCGGGAACAAAGTTTATTACCCCTGCCGGAATACCTGCCTCCATGAAAATCTTCATCAGATAATAATTCGACAGGACCGAAGTCGTTGCAGGTTTCCATACCACCGTATTGCCCACCACTGCCGGCGAAAGAACCAGGTTCGAGGCAATGGCCGTGAAATTGAATGGGCTTATGGCAAAAACAAAGCCTTCGAGGGGCCTGTATTCGAGGCGATTCAACTGCCCTGTTTCAGAATGGGGCTGGTCATTATAAATATCTGAAATAAAATGGGCGTTAAACCTGATAAAATCTATTGTTTCGCAAACCGAATCTATCTCTGCCTGAAAAGCATTCTTCCCCTGACCAAGCATGGTGGCTGCATTGATAAGGTAGCGGTATTTTTTTGCAATCAATTCGGCAGCTTTCAGGGTTATGGAGGCCCTTTCGACCCATGAAATTGTTGCCCATTGCTTATGGGAATCCAAGGCGGCATTAATCGCCATTTCTACTTCCTTCCCGCCTGCTAAATGACAAATTGCCAACACATGGTTTTTGTCTTGAGGCATGGTAATTTGAATGGTATTGCCGGTTCGAACCTCTTTACCGCCTATGATTAATGGTATTTCAACCACCTTGGCTTTTTGCCGGCCAATTTCATTCTCAAGGGCCTTCCTTTCGGGGCTTCCTTGTGCGTAATTAACCACGGGTTCGTTTACGGGCCTTGGGTAAGAGAATACTGCGTTGTTCATTTTTGTGTATGTTGAGAGTTGTTGTTAAAAATAGGTACCTGCTAAACTGCATTTTGTTTAACAGTTTATTGTTAAACAATATTGACAACGGTCTGGTTCAGTTTTTTGACTGTGCCTTACCTGCATTGTTGCAGCTTAACCTGCCCTTTATATGTAAAGCAAATGGTATTAAAAAGAAGATCGCTCAAATGACTGAAGAATTTGCTTCGAGCAATTTGTCAGGTTTATGTGGCCGAAAGCACTTTTTTCTCTGTCCGGGCCGAAACTGCAATGCTTAATTCGAACAGCAAATAAAGCGGAATAGATACCAGAATTTGGCTGATAACATCCGGAGGTGTAATAATTGCCGAAAGGATTAACAAAAGAACAATAGCTAATTTTCGGTTTTTTCGCAAGGTTGCTGTAGTAACGATTCCTGCCCTGCTCAGGAAATAAATAAAAATAGGGAGTTCAAACACCAGACCGGTTGCAAGGGAGAGTGTGGTAACCAGCGAAATGTACGATCGCAGGGCAATTTGATTTTCAACCAATGCGCTTACCTGGTAAGTCCCCAAAAAATTGATTGAAAGGGGTACGATAAAAAAGTAAGCAAAGAGCACTCCGGTCAGGAACAATCCGCTGATAACCAAAACGGCTCCCCGAGAATTGGCCTGTTCTTTTGGGGTCAGACCGGGCTTAATAAACCTCCATATTTCCCAGATGATGTAAGGAATGGCAAGAATGATACCAGCAACCAGCGAAATGATTATATGTGTGGTAAATTGCCCGGCCATATCAATATTGATAATTTCAAGCGGACGGGCATTGATGCATAGTGCAGGCAATGAGAATCTTTCAGCAAGCTGGCAGAACACCCTGTTTGTTAAGAAAAAAGGTTCTTTTGGCGCCAGGATAACCTGTGAAAACAAAAAGTCTTTGTTCAGAAACGCAATGATGGCAAAAACCCCAACGGCAAGGGCAGACCTTACCAGGTGCGAGCGGAGCTCTGCCAAGTGTTTCCAAAAGGTCATTACCCCTGTAGTGTCTGACGTGTTTTTCATGGATTGTCGAAAGGTAACAGGAACCATTGGGGTGCCTAAACCACGCACAAAAATAGTGAAGTAATGAAAAAAAAATGCCCGTTTTTTGAACGGGCATGAAATTTTACATTGGAGACCCCTCCTGACCTTGCAGGTTAGGCTGGGTGGATTGCTTCAACCGGGCAGACATCTGCACAAACACCACAGTCAGTGCACAAATCCGGATCAATCTTATAGATATCACCCTCAGTGATCGCTTCTACAGGGCATTCGTCAATGCAACTGCCGCATGCAGTGCAATCTTCATTAATTACGTAGGCCATTGCTATAAAATTTTGGTTCAAAAATTCGATTAATTCACTCTGCAAATATAAAACCTTAAAATAATCCTGACCTAATAAAATCTGCCAATCCTGAAATTTGGAATCGGTATAAATAAGGATTAACGTCTGTTGGGCTGAATGTTGGAATTTTTGAGGGTTCAAAAATTAACTGTTAACTTCGCAATCTCGAAACGCCTGAAAATAAATCCTTAAAATTTCTTCTTTCAAACCATAATATCTCATCAAAAATTTTTCAGTTATGTTGGACAAAAAACATATCGTCGAGTTGGAAGACATGGTGGTCAAATTCGTTGGCGACTCGGGCGATGGCATGCAGTTGACCGGAACTTTGTTTTCTGAGGCTGCGGCAATTGCTGGCAACGACCTGGCTACTTTTCCCGACTTTCCCGCCGAAATTCGCGCCCCGCACAACACCATTGCAGGAGTAAGCGGTTTTCAGGTACATCTTGGCCAAACTAAAATTTACACTTCGGGCGACCAGTGCGATGTGCTTGTAGCCATGAATCCTGCTTCGCTGAAAGCCAACCTTAAGTGGGCAAAACAGGGAGCTACTTTGGTGGTTGACTCTGCCGCCTTCGACCAAAAGGCCATCGAAAAGGCGGGCTACCAAACCAACCCCCTTGAGGATGGAAGCCTCAATCTTTACAATCTGATTCAGGCTCCAATTTCGCTTCTAACCCAGGAGAGCCTTCGCGAAATCAATATCGACAAGCGTTCGGCCGGCCGGACAAAAAACATGTTTGTTCTGGGCATGGTGTTTTATCTTTTCAACAGGGAACTCGAATCAACCCTTGGCGTAATTAGCAAAAAATTCAAGGGCAAGCCTGTTGTGAAGGAAGCCAACCAGGTTGCCCTCCGGGCCGGTTACCACTATTGCGAAACGGTCGAAACCATCAATAAAACTTTCAAGGTTGGCCGGTCGAAACTTGAAAAAGGATGGTACCGAAATGTTACAGGGAATGTGGCTACCGCCTGGGGTTTATTAGCGGCCGCAGAAAGGAGCGGAAGACCGCTGTTTTTAGGCTCCTATCCTATAACTCCCGCAACCGAAATTTTGATTGAACTGTCATTGCACAAATCCCTTGGAGCCAAGGTGTTCCAGGCCGAAGACGAAATAGCCGGCATTTGCTCTGCCATAGGCGCCAGCTTTGCAGGTTCAATGGCAGTTACGACCACTTCAGGGCCGGGGCTTTCATTGAAAAGTGAGGCTATAGGGCTTGCAGTAATTGCCGAGCTTCCTCTGGTAATTGTCAATGTTCAGCGGGCAGGCCCATCTACAGGTATGCCTACCAAAAGCGAGCAAAGCGACCTGATGCAGGCTTTGTTTGGCCGCAATGGTGAATGTCCTGCCATAGTGATGGCCGCCTCAAGCTCGGCCGACTGCTTCTATGGAGCCTACTATGCCTCGAAATTATCGCTCGAGCACATGACGCCCGTTATTCTCCTCACCGACGGCTATCTGGGGTTTGGCTCAGAGTTGTTCAGAATACCCGACGTTAATGATTTGCCTCCAATAAATCCGCCCATGGCCACCCCCAACGATCCGAACTTTAAGCCATACAGGCGCGACCCGGTTACCCTTGCCAGGCAATGGGCGCCTCCGGGAATGGAAGGTTTGAGGCACCGCATCGGCGGACTCGAAAAAACCAATGTCGATGGTCTGGTTTCGACCGATCCGAAGAACCATCAACTCATGGTGAACCTCAGGGCCGAAAAGGTTAAGAAAGTTGCCGATTACATCCCCGCCCAGGAACTCATAGGCGACAATTCGGGCGACCTGCTCGTAGTTGGCTGGGGCGGTACTCAGGGCGCGTTAATATCTGCAGTGAACAAATTGCAGGAAGAAGGCAAAAAAGTGAGTCTGGCTCATTTCAAGCATATCATGCCCCTTCCTAAAAACACTGCCGAAATTTTCGGCCGTTTCAAAAAAATTGTGGTTTGTGAATTGAACATGGGTCAGTTTGTAAATTACCTGCGCATGACCCTTCCGGAATTCCGCTATCACCAGTACAACAAAGTACAGGGTTTGCCATTCCACGTTCAGGAGCTTGCCGAAACGTTTAACCTATTGTTGGAGGAGAAGTAATCATGTTGAAAGATAAAAGAATTCAGACCTCGCCGGTTGCATTGACCAAGGAAGACTTCGTAAGCGACCAGATGGTGAAATGGTGCCCCGGCTGCGGCGCACATGCAATACTAGCTGCTGTGGAAAATGTGTTTCCGCGCATAGGTTACCGGAAAGAAAATTTCGCGTTTGTGTCGGGAATCGGTTGCTCATCCCGCTTCCCATATTACGTAAATACTTATGGCTTTCACGGAATTCATGGTCGTGCCAATGCCATCGCCAGCGGCGTTAAAATAGCCAATCCCGACCTGAGCGTTTGGATTGCTACCGGCGACGGCGACTCCATGGCCATCGGCGGAAACCACCTGATACACATCGTTCGCCGCAATCTCGACGTCAACATTTTGCTCTTCAACAACCAGATTTACGGGCTTACCAAAGGGCAATTCTCACCAACCACCCCGATGGGCGAGATCACCAAAACCTCGCCACACGGAACCATTGAGCATCCGTTTATTACAGCCGGACTCATCATGGGAGCCCAGGGCACCTTTTTTGCACGAGCCGTTGACAACAATGTGAAGCTCATGACCGAGGTGATGTACGAAGCGGCCAAGCACGACGGCACCTCAGTGGTCGAAATCCTGCAAAACTGTATCATCTTTGCCGAAAAAGCCCACGAATATATTACCGAGCGGGAGTTTCGGGAGGACCGTCAACTTTTTCTCAAGCATGGCGAACCCATGATTTTTGGAAAGAACCGCGACAAGGGCATCATTCTGAAAGGAACCGGCTTAGGGGTCGTAAAAATCGGCGAAGGTGGAATAAACGAAAAAGACATCCTTGTCCACGACCAGAATACCAAAGACCCTGCAATTCACCGCATGCTTGGCCGGATGATGCCACCGGTATTCCCTGTAGCACTTGGAGTAATCCGATCGGCACCCTTCGAAACCTACGACGACCTTCTGGAAGAGCAAATCGAAACAGCAAAGAAAAGCTCGAACATAAAGTCGGTAAACGATTTGTTGCGGAGCGGCGATGTTTGGGAAATAAAGTAATCATTTATATTTTGGCCGGTAGTTTTTCATGACTGCCGGCTAAATTCAAGATTGTTGGAACGAACCTGGAAAAATTTTCCGAACGATTCCGGCTCACTCACCTGGCGAAGGATCCTGGAGTGGGGCGAGGTGCATTTTTCCAACGCCTGCTTACTCAATTCCAACGATTTTGGGCATGACCCGTACAGCCGGTTCAATCTTGTCATTGGAATCGGGGTAGCCGATGAACTTGTTGCCACAGGTTACGACGATTTTTTGCACTTCAAGGCATTCAGTCAAAAACACAATGACTGGTTGTTTGGATTTTTGAGCTATGACCTGAAAAACCAGCTAGAAAACCTTCAAAGCAACAGGCCTGACGGCATCAAAATGCCGCTGATGCATTTTTTCAGGCCTGTTATTCTGATGTTTATTTCAGGAAACCAGCTTCAGATTGGTTGCCTTCCGGGGTTTGGCCGGTTTTCCGATCCCAGCCAGGTATTCGAAGAATTGGGCAGGTTTCCTTATCATAAGCCGGAACACAACCACCGGATAAACCTTTCACAAAGGGTTTCGGAAAGAAATTACCTGCATCAGGTTGCCAACATCAAGCAAAACATACAACTTGGCTATATTTACGAGATGAATTTCTGTGTGGAATTCTTCTCGGAGGAATGTCAAATTTTTCCGCTACAGGTTTATGAGAACCTCAACAGGATTTCTCCAACGCCTTTTTCGTGTTACTACCGGCTTGGCAACAAATACCTGATGTGTGCCAGCCCGGAACGATTTATGGCAAAGAGGGGCATGAAGTTGATTTCGCAACCTATAAAGGGGACCTTACGGCGTGGCCTGAACCAAGAGGAGGATGAAATTTTAAAGAAAACGCTTTTTAATGACCCAAAGGAACGTAGCGAAAATGTGATGATAGTCGATTTGGTCAGGAACGACCTCTCGCGAACCGCCAACAAAGGTTCCGTACAGGTTGAAGAACTGTTCGGTATTTATTCTTTTAGCCATGTGCACCAAATGATTTCAACAGTGGTTTCGCAACTAAGTCCGGAGATTCATTTTACCGAAGCTTTAAAGCAGGCCTTTCCGATGGGCTCCATGACAGGGGCTCCCAAGGTGCAGGCCATGAAGCTCATCGAAAATTATGAGACCACGCGCCGCGGCTTGTTTTCCGGGGCAGTAGGATATATTTCTCCCGAAAAGGACTTTGATTTTAATGTG
>DATIKH010000132.1:0-33806 GCA_035477775.1 Bacteroidales bacterium
GTGCAAAAACCTCTGAAATATCGAAATGAATCTGCTCATGGTTTAAAACATGACTGCTGGTGGTGTTGATGGTCCAGGACCCGTCTTTTACAAAATAGCTGGTTGCTTCAAACTCGACACGGAAGTCTCTGACGGTGGTATTAAGCTCAATCATCACCTTGGCTACGGCCTGGGTGTTGGGATGGCGATTGGGGTCAATGGCACCCCTGAAATAATCCCAGGTCAGCCGATGATTTTCAGTCCACCGGATTTTATTGTCCGAATCGGCTGGCACTGCCAGCAGGGGCAGAAAGAGCAGGATAAGAAACACTTTCAGGCTTTTGAAACTCTTGTTGGAGTATTGAAATATATTTGACAATTTCATCTTTTGATTGACAATTAGTAGTTCCTGAATAACTCCTTTTCGAAGCTTCGGGCGATGCATACGAGGTTCTGTGTGTTATTTATAAAACGCAATGTTTGCGAAAAAATTCCCCATGTGCATCGACTTTAAATTACAACACCCAAATCAGGATTTTGGTTTAATTGGTTTATAGTTTCAAGGCATTTTGTTGAAAGCAGCCGACGGGCATGGCAGGCCGTCATTTTAATAAGAAACGGAAAGTCAAAAAATTACACCTGAAACCGGGCTTCCTGTTTTCCGGGCACTAAATCAATCCTGCCCCCAATGCTATTGAGATTACAATCAGCATGATGCCTACCAGTATCTGAATAGACCTGAAGGTAACCTTTTTCAACACTTTACGGCCTATAAAGGCCCCTGTAAATGCCGAAAGGCATGCCGAAATCAGTAGAGGCAAGTTCTCCTGCAGATTGATTGCCGCAAAATGTGTGGCATAAACCGCCAAACGAGAAATATCTACCAGGCAGGCTATGATAACCCCGGTGCCAATATATGCCTCCTTATTCAGACCGCTTCTTATAAGAAATGCACTCCTGATGGCCCCTTGCATGCCGCTAAGTCCACCAAAGAAACCGCTAAGCAGCCCGCCAAAGATCATTTTGTTGCGGCTTGCTTGCAGGCGTTGTGCCGCCGGTAAAATTTCGAACAGGGAGAAAAAAATCAGCAGCACGGCCACCATCAATTTCACGGGAGTAATTTCGAACGAGCCACCCCAGAGGGTGTATTGCCATATTGGTTTCAATCCGGCAACCCGGATCAGCAACCAAGCCCCTGCAAAAGAAGCTGCAAAGGCGGGAAGTCCAAATTTCAACAACACTCCCCAATTGGCGTTTCGTCCCACCAGCGCGCCTTTAAACAGATTATTTGCAAAATGCACCACAGCCGTCAGGGCAATGGCAACCTCTACCGGAAAGAAAATGACAAATACGGGAGCCAGGATGGTACCCAGTCCGAAGCCTGAAAAAAAAGTGAGTAAAGCCGTTAGAAATGCCGCAGCGCTGATTATAAATATTTCTTCCATGATTCACATCTATTAAGGCGGTTATATTTAGCCCCAAAAATAACTCAATAAAAAAAATCAATTCCGCTAAACAAATAGAATTTTGAGTATTTTTGCAGCCTCAAACAAATGGCTCCGTAGCTCAATTGAATAGAGCATCTGACTACGGATCAGAAGGTTTCAGGTTTGAGTCCTGACGGAGTCACAAAACAAAGGTTGTCAAATTTAACTGGCAACCTTTTTTGCTATGAGTGTGTCAGTGTATGTAATACAAAGTCAGTTGGATTACAGGCTTTATAAAGGCCTGGCAAAGGATATCCATCTGAGGTTAAAGGAGCACAATTCCGGTAAAAATTTCTCTACAAAACCTTACAAGCCCTGGACTTTGGTTTTTTCACAAGAATTTGATGATCTGAAAGAAGCCAGGAGGTATGAAAAGTACCTTAAGTCAGGTGCCGGAAGGAAATTTCTGAAAATGTACTTAGAAAAAAGAAAACTCTGACTACGGATCAGAAGCCTGCCTGCCTGAGGCACGCAGGCAGGGTTTCAGGTTTGAGTCCTGACGGAGTCACAATGAAATAACCGCTGCGAACCTAAGGTCCGGCGGTTTTTTTAGTTTTTGAACGACCTCCCCGAACCAATACATTTTCCAGGAATCCGATCCATTTCGTTGTCCTGCCTCCTCCAATTGAATAATTTACTCTTCCAATATTTTTGCGGGTTTAACAACAGTTTTGTTCTTCCATTTTCCCGATTTGAAATAAGCATAGGAGGCAATCCAGCCAAAAAACCAAGCCAGGGGAATACCCCACCAGATACCTACCGGCCCAAACTCAAGCGACAGAAAATATGATGCCGGAACGCGAAGTGCCCAAAGCGCCACCAGAGTGATCACCATAGGGGCAATGGCATCGCCTGCTCCGCGCAAAACTCCATTGGTGGCAAACATTGCCGAAAAAAGAATATAGAACGTTCCGACTATGATCAGGTATTGATAACCGGCCTCAATAACATCGGCATCCGGAGTGAACATGCCGATCATCTGCCTGCCAAATATCCAGATTATCACCGTTACGGCAAGCGAAACCCCTGACGACATCAACAAGGTGCTTCTAAGGCCCTCTTTAACCCTTTCGGGTTTGTTGGCCCCCATGTTCTGTCCGACGAAGGTTGAAAGCGCCATGCTGAAATTCATGGCCGGAAGTGCTGCCAGAGAATCAATCCGGCCGGCAATGGTATATGCAGCAATGGTTGTAGAGCCAAATCCGTTAACAATTCTTAGCAGGGCCATCATACCCAGGGCTACGAAAGTATGTTGCATCCCGGTGGGAATGCCAATTCGCAAGCTGTCGCGAAAAATCTGACGATCAAACACTATCCCTTTGACCGATATTCGGATTAGCTGGTGGTACTTGTTTAAATACCAAATGCTTAGCCCAAACGCAATCGCATGAGCAATCACTGTGGCTAAGGCCACACCTGCAATTCCCCAGCCGAATACCAGTACAAAAACCAAATTGAGAATAATATTAATTACCGTGGCAACAATTAAAAAATAGAGGGGTGTTTTTGAATCGCCAAGGCCTCTCAACACCGCGCTAACACCATTGTAGCCAAACATAAACACCATACCCCCGGCAAAAATGTTGAAGTACAATGTTGCATCCTTCACCAGATATTCGGGAAGGTCTAACAGCTGCCATACTTGCCCGATTGCCAGTAAACCAACTACCGTTAAAACAATGGCAGATGCAAACAGAAAAATGAAGCTTGTATCAATTGCCCGTTTTACCATGCCATAATCGCGGGCTCCAAAATATTGCGAAATCACGATTGAAGAACCAGTTGTAATGCCGATAACAAGACTAACCAGGGTAAAAATGACCGGAAAGGAAGCTCCTGTCGATGCCAGTGCATCTGTACCGATAAAGCGTCCAACGATTAAGGTATCAGAAACATTGAGCATTTGCTGAAAAACATTTCCCACAAGCATGGGAATCGCGAAGGTGAAAATTTGTTTTCCGGCAGGGCCGGTGGTTAAGTCTTGCATTTAGTTATATTTGAAGAATTATACAAATACCTGAGACATTTGTTTTCCCCAACCTTTTAAAACATGCAAAATTAATCTAACCCACATTTTGCCATAAATTTATGATGCCCTGACTTTGGGCAGAATTTTTACCTTTGATTTGAAAAATTTTAATTGAATTCATTATGGAACGCAGGCAATTTTTAAAAAACTCGGCATTATTGGGAAGCGCCCTGGCGATTGCCCCTGCCGTATCGTGCAATCAGTTACCTAATTCCGGACCTGATGCAGATGCTGAATTGAAAGAAAAAGTGAAACTGGCAATGTTTTCGATGCAGCGCGCATCGTGGGAACAGGGCGTAGCGGCACAGGCTTTTGTTGAGGCAGGCGACCACAAGATGACCGTGCTGATGGCAAAAGAAGCCCAACTTCGGCAGACGCCTGAAGGAAGGCTTTCGGTGCTATACCATGATAATGGGGTTACCGATCCTGCTGCCTCGGGCGAGGCAGTGCTCGAAGCCTACAAAATTTCAGGCGATCCTGGCCTCAAAGAAGCAGCCGACAACATGCTGAACTATCTGCTCAACGTTGCACCCAAGAGCGAAGAAGGTATTTTGCATCACACTTTGAATGCCCCCGAAATATGGTCAGATTCATTCTACATGGCCCCTCCCTTTCTGGCTGCTGCCGGGCAATACGATGAGGCAGTGAAACAAATAAAAGGAATGCGCAAAGTACTCTGGAATCCTGAGAAACAGTTGTATTCGCACCGTTGGGATGCCAAGCGAAAGGTTTTTATCTCCCAGCAATTTTGGGGTGGAGGAAATGGCTGGGCTGCTGCAGGTATTGCGCGGGTTGCCAAAGCCCTGCCAATGGAGTTCAATACCCAAAAAACGGAGTTGATTGGCTACTATAAAGAGGTTGTTGATGGGTGTCTCGCCCACCTGCGAGCAGATGGATTTTTTCACAACTTCATCAATGAGCCCGAAACATTTGTCGAAACCAACCTGTCGCAAATGATTGCCTACAGCATTTTCGTTGGTATGACACAGGGCTGGCTTCCCGGGTCGTATGCCGAAAAAGCTCTGCTGATGCGATCGGCAGCAACTTCTAAAATCGACAAAAACGGATATATACAGGATGCCTGCGGAGCGCCTTTTTTCGATAAACCCGGTAGATCAACAGAAGCACAGGCGTTTTATCTTTTAATGGAGACTGCCCACCAAAACTGGACAAAGCGGAATTAATCTTATTTTTGTTGGTCTTTCAACCTGCAAAACTTTATGGATATATCAATCGTTGTTCCGCTCTACAATGAGGAAGAATCGCTTCCTGAACTATCTTCCTGGATAGAGCGGGTAATGCGTGAAAGAGGATTTTCGTACGAGTTGATCTTTATAGACGATGGAAGCCGCGACAGTTCCTGGAAGGTTCTTGAAAGCCTTTCGGCAAAAAATCCTGACATAAAAGGTATCCGTTTCAGGCGGAATTACGGGAAGTCTGCTGCACTAAATGTCGGTTTCCAGCATGCTTCGGGCAATGTAGTAATTACTATGGATGCTGACCTCCAGGACAGCCCCGATGAAATTCCGGAGTTGTACAGAATGATAACCGAAAAAGGCTTTGACCTTGTAAGTGGCTGGAAGAAAGTCCGCCATGATCCGATATCGAAAACCCTCCCTACCAAACTCTACAACTGGACTACCCGAAAGCTAACCGGTATCAATCTGCACGATTTCAACTGCGGCCTTAAAGCCTATAAGAATGAGGTTGTAAAAAGTGTAGAAGTATATGGAGAAATGCACAGATATATTCCTGTTATGGCCAAGTGGGCAGGGTTTTCGCGAATAGGCGAAAAAGTGGTAAAACACAGCAAACGCAAATTCGGAAAAACAAAATTCGGACTCGAGAGGTTCATAAATGGTTTTCTCGACCTGCTTTCCATAACCTTTGTTACCCGTTTTGGGCGTAAACCCATGCACCTTTTTGGTTTTTTAGGGACATTACTTTTCTTTGCAGGTTTTTTAATTGCACTCTACCTGGCCTACAATAGAATTTTCCTGTTCGAATACCGAATGACCGAACGCCCGCTTTTTTTCTTTGGTTTGCTTTCGATGATAATGGGTACCCAGCTTTTTGTTGCAGGTTTTCTGGGAGAGCTGATTTCCCGAAACGCCTACGATCGCAATAATTATCAAATTGATAAAACAACCGTTGCAGGATGGCCAAAATTGTAATTCTCGGCTCGGCCCATCCGCTTAGGGGCGGTGGACTTGCTACATTCAACGAACGCATGGCGAGAGCTTTCCGGCAGGAAGGACATCAGACCGAAATTTACACCTTTTCGCTTCAATATCCTTCATTTCTGTTTCCGGGCAAAACCCAATATTCCGATGACCTGGCACCGGCAGACTTAACCATCAAAGTAAAGGTAAACAGCATAAATCCGTTCAACTGGATAAAGGTAGGTCTGGAACTCAAAAAGCTTCGTCCCGACATCCTGGTAATCCGCTATTGGATCCCTTTTATGGCACCCTGCCTTGGCACGATTGCTTTCCTGGCAAAATTGAACCGACATACCAGGATAGTTTCCATTGCCGACAATATTGTGCCGCACGAAAGGCATCCGGGCGACAACCTACTTACCCGCTTTTTTGTAAAAAAGGTGGATGGGTTTGTAGTCATGTCGGAATCGGTGAAGAGGGACCTTGCCAAATTTAAAATTCCCGAGAGGCGTGTGTTTTTTTGCTCCCATCCCCTTTACGATAATTTTGGGGTGCCTGTTTCGCGGCACAATGCCCGCGAACAACTAAGCATTGATCCAGAAACCCCACTGATATTATTTTTTGGGTTTATACGTGATTACAAAGGCCTTGACCTGCTCCTGGAAGCCTTTGCACAGGAACAGGTAAGAAGTCTTCCCGTAAAGCTGCTTGTGGCTGGGGAATTCTATACCAACGCTGAGTATTATTACGGCCTTGCCCGCGACTTTGGCCTTAAAGACAAAATCATCTGGCATACACATTTTATACCCAACGAAAGGGTGCGTGAATACTTTTGTGCTTCCAACCTGGTAGCGCAGCCATACAAAAACGCTACCCAGAGCGGAGTTACCCAGGTGGCATACCACTTCGAGGTGCCCATGTTGGTAACCAATGTAGGAGGGTTGCCCGAGATGGTTGCGCATAAAAAAGCAGGCTACGTGGTAAACCCCGACCCCATTGAAATAGCCGATGCCATAGCCGACTATTTCTCAAAGGGTATGGAAAAGGAATTTACCAACTTTTTAAGAGAAGCGAAGAAGCGATTTACCTGGAGAAACCTTATTGAATCGGTAATATCAGCAGCTTCAAAAAAGCAAAAATAATCATGATGGAGCTTAAAAAGCAGGTCATTGAGGCCATTCAAATAAAACAGCAGGTTCTAAATGATCCGCTGATTTTTTCAAATTTGGAAAGGTGTATCAATACAGTGGTGGCTGCTTATCGGCATGATAAAAAGGTCCTTTTTTGCGGTAATGGTGGAAGTGCTGCCGATGCCCAACACCTGGCGGCCGAGCTTTCGGGAAGATACTATTTCGACCGCCCACCATTAAATGCTGAAGCACTGCATGTAAACACCTCTTTTCTCACGGCCGTTTCGAATGATTATTCTTTCGAGAAAGTATATGAGCGCCTGCTTGAAGCATGGGGGAAAGAAGGCGACGTGTTAATGGCATTCAGTACTTCGGGCAATTCGCCAAACATCGTCAAGGCGCTGCAAGCGGCAAAAAAGCTCGGTATGCTAACCATTGGCTTCACCGGACAGCAAGGTGGACAAATGAATCCCCTTTGCGATGTATTGTTCAAGGTACCCTCTAAGGACACCCCCCGAATTCAGGAAGTACATATTATGCTTGGGCATATTATTTGTGAGAATGTGGAGAAATTGTTGTTCAAACCAAATGAGACCTTCTGATTTAAAGCCTGACCGGGAATGGACGCTGTTTCTCGACCGCGACGGGGTTCTGAACAAGCGTTTGCTCAACGATTACGTTAAACAGCCACAGGATTTTGTGTGGATCGAAGGGGTGTTGGATAGTCTTGCCTTTTTTTCGGGAATTTTTGCCAAAATAATTGTGGTTACCAACCAGCAGGGTGTCGGCAAAGGCCTTATGAGCAGCAACGACCTGGAAAGGATTCACCAAAAAATGCTCAACGAGGTACAATCGGCAGGAGGTCGAATCGACAAGGTGTACTTTTGTACTGATCTGGAAAAAAGCGGCAGCTTTTTCCGCAAACCAATGGTAGGCATGGGCTTGAAGGCTAAAAAGGATTTTCCCGAAATCGAATTCTCCAAATCCATTATGGTTGGCGATACCCTGAGCGACATGCGTTTTGGAAAGCGCCTTAAAATGAAAACCGTCCTGATCTCCGAAGATCTTGCCCTGGCTCGAATGAACCCTTATTATGTTGATTTCAGGTTTACCAGCCTTGCAGATTTTGCAGGATTTCTAAGGTGATCATTCAATTTTTACCGGTCTTCTCGTTTTTGAAGATGAGTTTTTCGGTAAGCTAAACTTAAAACTTGTTTCTTACGTTATTAGGAGTATGAAGTCGAAATTATTTTTTTTGTTACTGGCAGGGGTTTTTCTTTTAGGTTTCGATGAAACCATGGCTCAGGTAAATCAACGCGATGACCAGGGTCGCCGGCAAGGAGAGTGGGAGGGGAGGTTTCCCAATGGCCGCATACGATATCAGGGTCAGTTTACGGATGACCGGCCTGTAGGCACTTTTACCTATTTTAACAATGACGGGAGTTTGCGGGCCGAGTTGGTGCACAATATCGGGGTCGATACTGTTGACGCAGTTTTTTTTCACCGAAACCGCAACCGGAGGGCAACAGGTCAATTCCTGAACCAGCTTCGTACCGGCAAATGGACGCTTTTCACGGAGTTGGGAGTAAAATTGTCGGAAACCTGGTATCAAAATGATGTTCCCCACGGTGCTACCACGATGTTCTTCCCTTCAGGTTCGCCGGCCGAAAGAGTTCATTATTCCGAAGGCCGTAAGCACGGTGAATGGCAGCAATTCTACGAAAATGGGCAAAAAAGATTATCGGCTCATTACCAAAACGGAATGCTCTCGGGTGTTTTTAATGTTTTTCACGAAAATGGACTCCCTTTGCTCACTGCCCAATATCTGGAAAACTTACCCCAGAGCATTTGGAGATACTATACTGCACAGGGTGAATTGATTAGGGAGCGGTACTACAAAAATGGCGTTCTTGAACGAGAAGTTGTTTACATCGAACAGGAAATCGACCCGGCTATTCCACTGCAACCCGGAAGCGACCCCATTTTCGATATGATCAGGTCGTATTAGAATTACTCCTTTTAGGCACTTTTGTAATTTAATAAATTGCCATCGGCATTTAAACTATGAGAGAAATAATAATTCTTTGGTTAAAAAAAGTCCGATGCATTTGGTTGCTAATTTCTTCGCTATTCATTGCACTATTTACCGGGTGCGGGGAATATGATTCGCCACCTGCCAAAATGTATTATGCCTATTTTCCTACCCATCCGGGGCATTTTATTATTTACCAGGTAGATTCAGTCGTTTATGACGGATTTACCGGACAGGTCCTCAATTTTCAATATCAGGTGATGCAGCGTATTCACAGCAGGTTTACCGATGCTGAGGGCAGGGAGAGCCTGAGGATTGAACGTTTTTACCGGCCCAATTCACAGGTAAGCTGGCAAACCAAAGATGTATGGCAGGCAAGAATACATCAGGGGCGATTAGAAAAGATTGAAGAAAACAACCTTTTTATAAAATTGGTTTTTCCCCCACACCGTGGCAGAACCTGGAATGGCAATGCATACAATACGCTGCCGGCAATGACTTTTCGCATCAGCGAAGCTCATGTTCCACTTATGGTAAATCCAAACCTCAGGTTCGATTCTACAGTTACTGTATTGCAAAACAACCTGGTAACCCTGATAAGTGAAGATGTACGAAGGGAACGCTTCGCCAAACATGTCGGTATGATCGAAAGGCAACATAGGGTTGTCAGAAAAAACCTGGCGGGCGTTGTTACCGAAGGCGTGGATTATTCCTACAGAATTGTGGAGTATGGAACCAATCCACCACAGGAAATTCGATAGTTTTGCAGGTGTACTCATGAACATTTGATTTGCCCTTTTTAGTTTAACTGTTAGTTCTGGGCATTTTATCAAAAAAAATGTCAAGTGAGTCTACTGAATACGGATACCGGCAAAATCAAATGTATCTATTAACGCTGGTAAAAGGGTTTAAGCATCAATCCAAAGGCCCAATCTTAATATTTTATGAGCGTCAGGCAGGCATTAATTAAGGGACCCAGGTTGGAAAACATCCTGACGGATTTTTATAAATCCGAAATGGTTTCTTACTTAGAGGCCAATCCCGCTGAAATTGAGCAAGCCATAAAGTTGGCCATTGCCGATGTTCCCCGCTATTCGTGGCGTGCGGCATGGTTGGTTTGTAGTTGTATGGATGATAATGATTCGAGGGTAGCGGATTACGTGAAAGAAATTATTGAAAGATTACCTGCAAAATGCGATAACCACCAGAGAGAATTATTGAAAATTCTTCAGCGGATGGAATTAACTGAAGAATGCGAAGGCCCATTGTTCGACATCTGTTGTAAAATTTGGGAAAATACAGCGAATCAACAGTCTGTTCGGTATAACGCTATAAGGCTGATTCTGAAAATTGTCGAAAAGCATCCTGATCTTAGGAATGAAATTGCTTTTCTTACCGAATCACAATACCTTGAAACCCTATCGGAAGGGGTAAAAAAATCGATTGCCAGAATGATTGCGGACTATCGCCGGGATTAACAAATTTTAACGGCGCAACAATAGGGAATTAAGTTGCTTTACATAATTTTGCTTCGCAATTTTTTAAACCTTAATTAGCGGTATGGACATTAAGATTCTGAATGAACGCATTCAGCAGGAGAGCGCGTTTGTAGATATGCTGACCATGGAAATGAACAAGGTTATTGTCGGTCAAAAATACATGGTCGAAAGGTTGTTGATTGGGTTGTTGGCCAATGGACATATCTTGTTAGAAGGGGTTCCCGGTCTTGCAAAAACCCTTGCCATAAAATCGCTTGCCAATACGATTAAAGCCCGTTTCAGCAGGATTCAGTTTACCCCCGACCTTTTGCCTGCCGACCTGATTGGCACCATGATCTATAGTCAGAAAAGTGAGGAGTTTTTGGTAAAAAAAGGACCGGTATTCGCCAATTTTATCCTTGCCGATGAGATAAACAGGGCTCCGGCCAAGGTGCAGAGCGCCCTGCTTGAGGCCATGCAGGAACGCCAGGTTACCATTGGCGACAAAACCTACCCCCTCGATGACCCCTTTCTGGTGCTGGCCACAGAAAACCCCATTGAACAGGAAGGTACCTATCCGCTTCCCGAGGCTCAGGTTGACCGCTTCATGCTCAAGGTGGTAATCGGTTACCCAACGCGCGATGAAGAAAAGCTAATTTTGAGGCAGAACATGCTTGAAGAATTTCCTAAAACCAGCCCGGTGATTGATCCAAAAGACTTCAAAAAGGCACGAGCGGTGGTTCGCGATGTTTATCTGGACGAAAAAATTGAAAATTACATTACCGACATTGTTTTTGCCTCCCGGTTCCCCGGTGAGTATAAATTGCAAAAACTTGCACCGCTTATCAGCTATGGTGGTTCACCGCGTGCAAGCATTTACCTGGCGCTTGCTTCAAAAGCCTTTGCCTTTATTAAACGAAGGGGCTATGTGATCCCCGAAGATGTAAGGGCTGTTTGTGCCGATGTGCTCAGGCACCGGATTGGCCTTACCTATGAAGCGGAAGCCGAAAATGTTACTACCGATATCCTGGTTCAGGAAATATTAAATTCCGTAGAGGTTCCTTAAATCGCAACTACATGGAGACCACCGACCTTTTAAAAAAGGTTCGAAAAATTGAGATTAAAACCAAGGGGTTGTCCAGCCAGGTCTTTGCAGGGCAATACCATAGCGCCTTCAAAGGTCGTGGTATGGCCTTTGCCGAGGTTAGGGGGTATCAATATGGAGATGACATTCGTACGATCGATTGGAATGTTACGGCCCGGTTCAACCATCCATTCGTAAAGGTTTTTGACGAAGAGCGCGAACTGACCGTGATGCTGTTGATAGATGTAAGCGGTTCGAACCAGTTTGGCGCAGTAGGAAGGATAAAGGAAGAGATGATAACTGAAATTGCCGGGGTGTTGGCATTTTCGGCCATTTCGAACAACGATAAGGTGGGGGTGATCTTTTTCAGCGATCAGATTGAGAAATTTATCCCTCCAAAAAAAGGTACAAGCCATATCCTGCGCATCATCCGCGAGTTGATCAACATCAAGCCATTGAGCAAGGGCACGGATATTTCTCTGGCCCTGCGGTATATGCGCAATGTGATAAAAAAGAGATCGATAGCCTTTTTAATTTCCGATTTCAACCAGAAAGGATTTGAAGATGCCCTTTCTATTGTGAATCGGAAGCACGATGTGGTTTGTGTAAGGGTTTTCGACCATCGCGAAAGGGAATTGCCCCCGATGGGTATTTTGAAATTCAGTGATGCGGAAACCGGCAAGGTTTATTGGATCGACACTTCCGGCAAAGGGGTTCAGGAAAAAATCAGAATCTGGAACAGGGAGCATGAAGAATATCTTAAAGCCGCCTTTGCCAAGGCAGGGGCCGATGCAGTGAGCATTCCCACCGATAAGGATTTCGTTCCACCGTTAATGAACCTGTTTAAAAAAAGGAGCACCTAGGTTAATCACAAATCATGTCTAAGAAGCGGTATTCTGAAAATATTTTTCAAGTCCTGTCCAAACAGGGTTTATTCGGCATTTGGGTTGCCCTGGTTTTGAGTTCCCATGGGCTTGCAGGGCAGGGAATCACTATCAATCTATACCCTGATTCCATCCTGATTGGCCAAAGGTCGTCGGTTACTATCCAATTGGATTTGTCCGCAGGCACCCAGTTAATCTGGCCTCAAATCAACGACTCCCTGGCCCGGAATATTGAGGTGGTTCATTTCGGAAGCATTGATACTACTGATATTGGCAGCAACCAATTATCAATCAGGCAACAATTGGAAATCACCTCTTTCGAGTCAGGATTTCATGCCATACCTCCATTGCTTTTTACTTTGGTAAATAATGGTGATTCCCTTTTTATTGAATCTGAGCCCTTGCTGCTTCAAGTGCAGGGAGTTGATGTACCCCAGGAAGCTACTCCCTACGACATCAAACCGATACTTCGAATGCCTGTCGGCCTTGCAGAGGTACTCAGGATATTGATTCCGGCCTTGTTGCTTGGTGGGGCCATTGCCCTGCTTATTCTTTGGTTAAGGAAAATTTTGAAAAAAAAGCCGGTTAAGGAAAGTGTATGGGAAAATCCCGAAATACCAGCCCATGTTGCTGCCATATCGAGCCTTGAGGGATTAAAAAGCAAAAATCTTTGGCAAAACGGTAAGCACAAACAATACCATAGCGAACTGACCTTTATTCTGAGGATGTACCTGGAAAAACGTTTTGGTTTACTTGCTCTGGAGATGACCTCTGGTGAAATAATCAGTAATTTTCCGGAGTATGTGAACGATTCCGGGTTGATGACTTCAATCAAAAGTATCCTGGAAACCGGCGACCTGGTAAAATTTGCCAAATTTATCCCTGCCGATCATGAAAATGAAGACTGTATGGCTCGGGCCCTTGATTTTGTTTGGCGTACTGTTCCACCCAAAACGGATGATGATAAAAGCACTGCCTGAGGTGAATGGCTTCCCCGCCAAACCCCTTCTAAAATGTAGGTAACAAATAGCAAAAAGATTTAGACAAAAAAACGTGGAAATAACTTTTGCATACAGGCCAGTTTTGTTTCTGCTGCTGATCATTCCTTTGCTGGTAGCATGGTACGTTTGGAAGCACAAGGGGCACATGGCCGATATCCGTTTTGCGCATACCTTTTTTATTGATGGCGTAAAAAAAAGTTTTCGTTTGCGGCTGCTTCATGTTCCCTTTGCTTTGCGTTTGCTGGCAATGGCTCTGCTTATTGTGGCTCTTGCAAGGCCGCAGTCAACCATGAGTGCAAAAGAGGTTGAGGTAGAAGGAATCGACATCATGATTGCGCTCGATATTTCTGGCTCTATGCTTGCCGAGGACTTTCAGCCCAATCGGATGATTGCAGCCAAACAGGCAGCCCAGGATTTTATCAGGATGAGGCCAAACGACCGTATAGGAATGACCCTTTTCAGTGGTGAAAGCTTTACCCTGAGTCCCCTTACAATTGACCACGCAATGCTTTTGGAAATGGTGGGCAACATAACCACAGGTATGGTCGAAGATGGTACTGCTATAGGCGATGGCCTGGCAACAGCCCTTAACCGCCTTCGTGAGTCCCAGGCTGTTAGCAGGGTAGTGATTTTGCTGACCGATGGGATTAATAATGCCGGGGTTATTGACCCAATTACTGCTGCCGAAATTGCAGGTATTTATGGTATCAGAGTTTATACTGTTGGTGTTGGCAGCAAGGGGTTGGTGCCCTTTCCCTTCGAAACTCCTTTCGGAATTGAATACCGACAGGTGGAAATGCCTATTGATGAGCCTTTGCTAACACAAATTGCTGAGGCTACAGGTGGAAGATATTTTTGGGCAGGATCCATGGACAAACTTCAGCAGGTATATGCTGACATTGATCAGTTGGAACGATCTAAAATACATGTAACTGAGTATGCAACCAAAAGTGACGAATTTTTTCCATTGATCCTTTTAGCCCTTATTTTGATAGGTATAGAATTGCTGCTACGCAACACCTGGTTAAGGATTAATCCCTGATAAACCGAACGTAACGATGGAATTGATAAGATTTGAGAATCCCCAATATTTCTATCTGTTTGCCCTGCTGCCTGTAATCATTGGGTTGTTCGGATGGGCCTGGTATCTCCGGGTCAGGGCTTTACGGCGGTTTGGGAGTAGTGAAACCCTTTCATTTCTGATGCCATACAGGTCGGTTCGCCGGCCATGGTTCAGGCTTGGGTTGGTTGTGCTGGCTTTAGCTGCTCTGTTTCTATCCCTTGCTAATCCGCAGGTTGGCAGCCGTATGGAAGAGGCAAAAAGAGAGGGTGTCGATATTATGATCGTCTTCGATGTGAGCAGGAGTATGCTGGCCGAAGATGTTCGGCCTAACCGTTTGGAACGCGCGAGGCTTGCAGTTCTTAGGTTGATTGACCAATTGGAATATGACCGTGTTGGGATGGTGGTATTTGCCGGAACTTCCATTACCCAGGTACCCATTACCTCCGACCATTCTGCTGCCAAAATGCTCCTACGTACAGTGGGAACAAATTCGGTTTCTGTCCAGGGCACTGCCATTGGAGGAGCCATTGAAAGAGCCATGATGGCTTTCAGGGAAGAAGACCTTGAGCATAATGTGATCATCATCATAAGCGATGGCGAAAACCATGAGGACGACCCAGTAGCTATCGCAAGAGATGCCGCTGAAAGAGGCATTATCATCCATACTGTTGGAATCGGCTCGCAAGAAGGAGCACCGATACCGGTTTTCGAAAATGGTCAGCGACAGGGTTTTTTCCGCGACCGGCAGGGCAGAACGGTAATCACCAGGTACGACGAAGCATTGCTGAAATCTATTGCAGAAGCAACCGGAGGTGTGTTCAGACATGGAACAGGACCCGATCTGGGACTGAGTGATCTTCTGGACGAAATCAGGCGCATGGAGCAGGAAACTTTCGAGGCGGTGGTGTTTACCGATTACCAGAGCCGGTATTATATTTTTGTGGCCATTGCCCTGGCCCTGTTGTTTTTAGAAATCATGGTTTTTGAGCGAAAAAACAAATGGCTGGGCAAGATCAATCTTTTTAAGTCTTCTTAAAACAAATTTATCCAACATGATGTTTTCGAGGATTTTATTGGTAAAACTGCTTATACTCTGGCTTCTCATCCTGCCTGTCTCAGGCCAGGTTGACCGGCGTAGCGTTCGTCAGGGCAACCGGTTTTACAATGCCGAAAAATTCACTGACGCAGAAATAAAGTACCGCAGATCGTTGGAGGAGAATCCCGGAAATAACCACGGGATGTTTAATCTTGGGAATTCTCTATACCGGCAGGAAAGGTTCGATGAGGCTTCGCAGGTTTTTGAGGTGCTTAGCCAAAAGGCGACAGATGATAATAAAAGGGCAAACGCCTTTCACAACTGGGGTAATTCTTTACTTAGATCGCAGGATTATGCAGGAAGCGTCAATGCCTATAAAAATGCCTTGCGTCTGAACCCAGGTGATAATGAAACACGCTTTAACCTGGCTTATGCCATGCAAAGACTTCAGGAACAGCAAAATCAGTCAGGTCAGGGCAACCAGAATCAGGATGAACAAAACAGGCAGGAGCAAAACAATCCGGCCGACAGAAATGAGCAGGAACAGCAGCAGCAACCCCAGCCCAGGCAAGGACAAATTTCGCAGCAAGAGGCAGAAAGGATTCTGGATGCACTCAAGCAAAGGGAACAGAATTTGCAACAGCAATTAAGCAATCAAAACAACAGGCGCACCCCAACAACACTCGAACGCAACTGGTAACAACTCGTACGATTCCTAAATCAGCAAACAAAGTGGGTAAGTATTTTTTTGCAGCATTGATTTTTACACTGATCTACACACAGGTTTCCTTAGCCAGTGAGGTTGCTTTCGTGGCTTCGGCTCCTGCTCAGGTTGGTGTTGGTGAACGATTCAGGCTGGTATTCTCCGTAAACAAACGTCCGGTAAATTTCAATCCACCGGCCATCACGGATTTTAGAATAGTATCAGGCCCAAGCCAATCGTCGAGTACTTCGGTTCAAATGATCAACGGACAGGTTTCCCAAACCGAGAACCACACTTTCACTTATATACTGGAAGCAGGTCGTGAAGGAAATTTCACAGTGCCCGGTGCAACGGTTACGGTAAACGGAAGAGAGTACCGTTCAAATTCATTATCTATACTAGTTTCAGGTCAGGCCCCGCAGGCTGCCAGGCAGGCTCAGGCCGACCCGCAGCAACCTGAGGCAGTACAAATTACAGGACGCGATCTATTTATCAGAGCTACGGCCTCAAATTCAAATCCATTCGTTGGGCAACAGGTCGTTGTTACATACAGGCTCTATACTCGTGTAACTGTTGCTCAGTACAATATTGAAAAAATTCCCGGCTTTCAGGGATTCTGGGCTGAAGACATCACTCCGCAGGACCAACTTCGTGTAACCGAAGAGGTTATTGATGGTCAACGGTACAACGTAGCTATAATCCGACAGGTGGTGGTATTTCCACAGAGGTCGGGACAACTCACCATCGAACCCTTGGAATTGGTTGCTTTGGTAAGGGTAGCTGCTCCGCGACGCACCGGAAGCCTTTTCGACGACTTTTTTGGCGGGTCCGTTTTTGGGGCCTTCCAAACAGTTGAACATCGCTCCAACTCAAATCCTATTCTAATCAATTCGAGAGACCTTCCAACTGCTAACAGGCCCGCCGGCTTCAACGGAGCTGTTGGAAACTTTGACCTAAAAACCAGCCTGAGCCCTCAAACCGTGAATGTGAATGAGCCTGTTACACTCTCCTTGAGTATTAGCGGAAGCGGAAATCTTAAAATGATAGGCAGTCCGGAAGTGAATTTTCCTGCCAATCTGGAAGTCTTTGAACCTAATATAACCGAAAATATCCAGAGCGGGGCCTCAGGTGTAACAGGCAGCCGAACCTTCGAATACCTGCTCATACCACGCTCCGGCGGTTCCTTTGAAATACCCCCCGTGCAATTTAGCTTTTTCGATCCTGCTGTCAGGCAATATGTTACAAGAAGGAGCGAAGGTTTTACAATTGAGGCTTCCGGCGATGGAATTCTTGTCACTCCTACAGCACCTGCTGCCATGAGAACCGATGTGGTATATCTGACATCCGATATCCGTTTTATCCAAAACCAGTTGTTTAGGTTGCAACCAATTGGAGCTTTATTCTTTAAAAGCACTTGGTATTTTGTCCTAATGACGCTACCAGTAGTTTTGTTTGGTGGGTTCTTATTCTTTTGGAAAAGACATGCCAGATTGCAAAAGGATATTGCCCTGCTCAAGAATCGTAAAGCTCAGAAAACCGCCAAAAAGCGTTTGAAAAAAGCAGCTATTTATCTCAATGAATCGAAGACTGTTGAGTTTTACGAAGAAATCTTTAAAGCCCTATGGGGTTATGTGGCCGATAAATTCAACATTCCGGTTTTCAAATTAAGTAAAGACAATGTTGTGGAAGTTTTTAATCAAAAGGGCCTGTCACGCGATATCGCTGATCAATTTCTGACCACCCTCGATGAATGTGAATTTGCCCGGTTTGCTCCCGGTTCTCCCCAAAGACATCTGGATGAAACCTATCAAAAAACTATGGAGATGCTGGTAACTCTTGAGAAAAACCTAAAAAACGACTAACCCAAATACGATGTTCAGGAAAGCATTTGTTATTTTTCTGGTTTTGTTTGCCAGCTGTTTACAAAGCATGGCAGCCGATCCCCAAGAGAAACTTCAGAAAGCAAACCAGGCTTATGTATCCGAAGAGTATGCCCATGCAATTGAGCTATATGAGTCGATCATAGACACAGGTTATGAGGCAGCCTTACTGTATTACAACCTGGGTAATGCTTATTTCAGGCAAGAACAAATCGGGAAGGCGATTTTGAATTACGAAAGAGCATTGCGGCTCGATCCAAAGAATGAAGATGCACAGTTCAACTTAAAGGTAGCAAACGCCAGGATAGTTGATCAGATTACACCTGTACCCTTAATTTTTTACGAACGGTGGTGGACAAATTTTTATAATCTTCTTCAAACCGATGGGTGGGCTTGGGCAAGTTTCGTTCTTTTGTTTTTCACTGTGGCCGGTCTTGCTGGATTTTTTATTTTCCGAACAGTAAGGAATAAGAAAACCGCTTTGGGAATATCGCTTCTGTTTTTTTTGTTGACTGTGGTTGCAATCCTTGCAGCACGAGAAACTTATTATCAGCGCAACAACTTAAGAGAGGCGATTGTAATTGTAGCCAGAACCAGTGTAAAAAGCGGGCCAAGTCAGGAAAGCCTCGATCTGTTTTTTATTCATGAAGGAACTAAAGCCCGTCTTACAAGAGAACTTGGTGAATGGTATGAAATTAGGCTGGCCAACGGGAATGTGGGGTGGGTTCAAAAGACGGCTATTGAAGCCATTTAGCCTTACATTCAAACTTTGGTTGAACCATTCCTGACTACCACACCTACCTGATGCTGACAAAAGTCTGATCAACGCCTGCGGCTTCTTTCCTCGCGGGCCTCTTTTATCAGTATCCGGTTGAAGTCGCGATCGGCTTCATACATAAGAGCAATTTTGACCGGCGATAAGGTTCGTTTCAGGTTATCATGAAACCCTCGTTTGAGTGCAATTAATTTTTCGAGTCGTACGATTTGGTCCTCTGCAAATCGCCCTGCATCTTCAGAACTTAATTCAGAAACTCTTTCAACCTCGGCCCACCGGTCTCGGTATGCAGCATTTATCTCATCGCGGTTGCGGGTATACTCATTGTAAAGGGGCCAAAAAACCCTGGCTTCTTCGGGTGTAAGGGCCATCCTTTCTGTAAAGAAGGCAATGCGCCTAACCTCAATAGCTTGCCGCCGGTCATCTTTATCACGAGTTTGCCCTGTTTGTGAAAATCCAAGGCTGGGCAACACGGAAAACATTATCGTGAGGCATACTAGTTTTTTCATTCCTGAAAATTCAAAAGAATTTTTAAACATACACAAAGAATTATGGTTGGTGGTCTACAAGTGGCTGAATCAAATAGTCTTCAGGTTCCATGCCTTGAATCTCAGAGGATTCGAGCACATATTCAATAAGGTAGTAGTCTTCGGAGAGCTGGGCTAAATTTTGCTCTTGCTCATAGGTATCAATAACCATTTCGTAAAACAGGTTCCGGTCGTAATCTGCATACTGCATGAGGTATTCGTCCAGTATGGCTTCCTCCCTGATGGCTGCATACCTGGCTTGGTTCCGGAGTAACAAGAATCCAAAACTCAATCCGGCTATCAATAGGAGCGATGCAGCAATATTTAAAAGGGTACGCATCTGAACAACAACTCCCTTCTTTTGGATTGATACCTCACTTTCCTGATAGATTTTACTCATAACCGAATGACGGATCGCATCGAAATCGTGTTCCGGGGTGTTTCCTGACAGATTTTTCCTGTGTTTGGCGAGTTTGTTTAGGCCAAGCTCCAGCAATTCGGAGGTTATTTCATTCTGATTATTCACGGTATGGGTTCAATTCGTTTAGTTAGATTCAGTTAACAGGCCATGGTTTATTTAGGAAGTAATATATTTTTCAATTTTTTTTGCAGCATGATGGTATGAGGTCTTCAATGCCCCTACAGAAGTATCGAGAACATTGGCCATTTCCTCATATTTCATTTCCTGATAGTATCGAAGGATAAATACCAGGCGTTGCTTTTCGGGCAGTTGATTAATAGCCTTTTGAATTTTGATTTCAATTTCGTTTTCGTTTAAAAAATTTTCAGTTTTCTGGTACGACTCCAAATATGCTTCGGCTTCTGAAAGTGCCAGCATCTCACGGTTTTTTTTCTTTTTCAAAAACGAAAGGGCCTCGTTCGATGCAATACGGTAAAGCCATGTAAAAAGGCCTGAATCGCCCCTGAAATCAGGTAAGGCTTTCCAGACCTTTAAAAAAACATCCTGCACTATATCATTGGCATCATCGTGACCTACCACCATGCGCCGAACCAACCAGTAAATCTGCCGTTGGTGCTTCTTTACGATCTGTTCGAAAGCTTTTGCCGGGTTTTCAGCATTTTTAAAACTCAGCAATAACTCTTCGTCAGAAAGCGCCATGACTATGGTTTTGCTTAATTTTTTACAGGTTTCTACAGAATGACTGCACGTTGTGGTTTTTTATACCTTCCGGGCAATGACCTTTTTGGCAGCCTGAACAATACTTGCTGCATTGAGCCCATATTTTTCCATTAGCCCAACGGGTGTACCGCTTTCGCCAAAGCGGTCTTTTACTCCAATAATTTCAAGCGGGGCAGGGTAATTTTGGGCAAGTACTCCTGCGATCGACTCTCCAAGTCCTCCAAAAATCTGGTGTTCTTCGGCCGACACGGCGCAGCCTGTTTTCTTCAACGATTTCAAAATACAAGCGGTATCCAGGGGCTTTATGGTAGCAAGGTTGATTACCTCTGCATTTATTCCTTCGGAGTGCAATTTTTTAGCAGCTTCGAGGGCTTCCCATACCAGGTATCCGCATGCAAAAATACTCACATCACTACCGGATTGCAGAACGATACCCTTTCCAATAACAAAAGGTTCATCACCAGGTGTAAAATTTGGCACTACGGGCCTTCCGAACCGCAAATAAACGGGGCCTTCAAAATCGGCTATGGCTATGGTCGCGGCTTTTGTCTGGTTAAAATCACAAGGAACAATCACGGTCATGTGAGGAAGCATCTTCATCATGCCAATATCTTCGAGCATCTGATGCGTAGCGCCGTCCTCGCCCAGGGTAAGGCCGGCATGCGATGCGCAGATTTTTACGTTTTTGCCCGAATATGCAATGCTTTGCCTGATCTGGTCATAAACCCTGCCGGTGCTGAAATTGGCGAAAGTACCGGTAAAGGGTATTTTCCCTCCAATGGTCATGCCTGCTGCAATACCCATCATGTTGGCTTCGGCTATTCCTACCTGGAAAAACCGGTCGGGAAACGCCTTCTGGAAGTCATTCATTTTGAGCGATCCGGTCAGGTCGGCGCAAAGGGCTACAACATTGCCATTGCGCTTGCCGGCTTCTAGCAATCCTACTCCAAACCCCGACCTTGTATCTTTCTTTTCTGTATATGTGTATTCTTTCATTTTAGTCTGAATCATGTAAATTTTGTTGACCTTTTGCTTCGTTACAATTTGGACAATAGTGGACTCAAAAAACCTGCATATTAATAATCGCCAAGGGTTTCCTGAAGACCCTCCAACGCCTTTGCAAGCTGCTCATCGCTGGGAGGGCTTCCATGCCATTTATGAGTCCCTTCCATGAAGTCAACTCCTTTTCCCATTACCGTTTTCATGAGTATGACGATGGGCTTTCCCTTCCCGGTCATGCTTTTGGCTTTATTAAGATTGTCAAGGAGTTCCCGGATATTGTTTCCATCCATGCGTAATACCAACCAGCCAAACGATTCCCACTTGGCTTTCAGGTCTCCCAGGGGCATAATTTCATCCACCGGGCCGTCAATCTGCTGACCGTTGTCGTCAACCACCGCAATGAGGTTGTCAATTTTTTTTCCGGCAGCAAACATAGCTGCTTCCCAAATCTGGCCTTCCTGGAGTTCACCATCGCCCATCAGGCAGTAAACCAGGTATTGGTCGTTGTTCATTTTTTTTGCAAGTGCAGCTCCACAAGCCACACTCAATCCCTGACCCAGCGAACCGCTCGCAATCCTCACACCGGGCAAACCTTCCTCGGTGGCCGGGTGTCCCTGCAAACGACTGTCGATTTTGCGAAATGTAGCCAGCTCGGCTACATCAAAATAGCCTGTACGTGCCAACACACTATACCATCCGGCCGATAAATGCCCATTAGAAAGAAAAAACAAATCCTGGTCCTTGCCACACATATCGAAACGGGGCGAATGACGCAACACTGAAAAGTACATTGCTGCCAAAAATTCGGCACAGCCTAAGGAGGCGCCCGGATGGCCGGATTGCACCGCATGAACCATCCTCAACACATCGCGTCTCAGCTGGGTTGCAGCCGCCTCAATCGTTTTAATCTCACTCATCAAATCAAAAGTTTTTTAATATATTTCAAAAACATTCATAAAACCGAACTGATTTGCGATGCTTCGATACCTAATATTATTGGTTTGAAGCCAGCAAACCCGCAAAAATACGAAAAATCAATCTACCTTAAGCTTGCGGTATTTTATTCTTTTCGGGCCTTCGAAGCCCAGTCTTTTTTTCTTGTTCTCTTCATAGTCTGAGTAACTGCCTTCGAAGAAACAAACCTGCGAATCGCCCTCAAAAGCCAAAATATGGGTTGCCACCCGGTCGAGAAACCAGCGATCGTGGGTAATGATCACTGCACATCCTGCAAAATTCTCAAGACCCTCCTCCAGCGCGCGAAGCGTGTTTACATCGATATCGTTGGTAGGCTCGTCGAGCAGCAGTACATTGGCTTCGCTCTTGAGGGTCATGGCCAGGTGTAGGCGGTTGCGTTCCCCACCCGATAAAATACCGCATTTTTTACCCTGATCTACTCCGGTAAAATTAAAGCGGGCAACATAAGCGCGGCTGTTCATCTGCCTGCCTGCCAGATTTATCAGTTCATTGCCTCCCGAAATGACTTCCCACACGCTTTTTTCAGGATCAATATCGGTATGTGCCTGATCCACGTAACCGATCCTCACGGTTTCACCCAGGGCGATAGAACCTTTGTCGGCTTTTTCGTGTCCCATGAGCATTCGAAAAAGGGTGGTTTTTCCGGCTCCATTGGGTCCTATGATGCCAACGATCCCGGCAGGGGGGAGCGAAAACTCCAGATTCTCGAAAAGAAGTTTATCACCAAAAGCCTTTGTCAGATTATTTACTTCGATTACTTTATTGCCCAGACGGGGACCATTGGGTATAAATATTTCAAGACGCTCTTCTTTCTGTTTCACATCTTCGTTGAGCATCCGGTCGTAGGCACTCAATCTGGCTTTTGCCTTCGCATGCCTTCCTTTCGGGCTCATCCGTACCCATTCAAGCTCCCTTTCGAGGGTTTTGCGTCGTTTGCTCTCACTTTTCTCTTCCATCTCAAGGCGTTTTGATTTCTGGTCGAGCCATGAGGAATAATTGCCCTTCCAAGGAATGCCTTCACCGCGGTCGAGCTCGAGAATCCATCCTGCCACGTTATCGAGGAAATATCGATCGTGGGTTATGGCAATTACGGTTCCCTTATACTGCTGGAGGTGTATTTCGAGCCACTCTACGCTTTCGGCATCGAGGTGGTTGGTTGGTTCGTCGAGCAAAAGAATTTCGGGCTCCTGTAGCAGCAAACGGCATAAAGCCACCCGACGCCTTTCGCCTCCACTGAGGTTTTTAACGGGAGTATCGCCTTCGGGACAGCGCAAGGCATCCATGGCCCGCTCCAGGCGACTGTCGAGGTCCCAGCCGTTGTATTGCTCTATCAAATCTGAAAGTTCTCCCTGGCGGGCGATAAGATTTTCCATTTCCTGGTCGCTCATGGGCTCGCCAAACTTAAGATTTACCTCTTCGTACTCTTTAATAATGTTGACCAACTCCTGTACGCCTTCTTCCACAATTTCCTTCACGGTTTTATTGCTGTCGAGCAGGGGCTCCTGTGGCAGGTAACCCACCCTGTAGCCCGGCGAGAAGACTACCTGGCCCAGAAATGATTTCTCCTCGCCAGCAATGATGCGCATCAGGGTCGATTTGCCCGAGCCATTCAGACCAATGATGCCTATTTTAGCTCCATAAAAAAAGGAGAGGTAAATGTCTTTTAAAACTTGCTTGTTGTTGGGCGGAAACACTTTGCCTACTCCCACCATGGAAAAGATGATCTTCTTGTCGTCGCTCATAAGGAAATTGATTTTTTGATGAATGCAAATTTCTTAAAAATCCCGATTGGAATTTCATAAATAATTTCGCTCAATATTTTTCTTTCGCAAATACCTTATTTGTACGGCATTTCCAAAACAATTTACCTTTGCCTTTGGAATAAATACATGTGCATAACAATAAAATATTTTCGATGAAATCCCAGGAAATAAATCAATTTCTGAAACGCGTTGAGTTGTTTCGTGACCTGAATGACGAAGAATTAATCCATTTTAGCAAAGAAATAGTGGAAAAGAAATTTCTTGCGCGGGAGTATCTCTTTACTGAAAACGAGCCTGGTGAGCGATTTCTTTATATAATTTTTGAAGGGGAGGTGGAACTATTTAAGCGGACGCCACATGGGGAGGAGAAGCGTTTGTCGTTTTTTGGGAAGTTTGATTTTTTGGGGGAGGGAAATATGATTACTGATGCTCCACACAGCACCAACGCCCGCACCATAAACAACACAACTGTTCTTTGCCTGGCCGGAAGTAAATTCAAAGCTATTTTTGAATCTAAGCCACAGGTTGCACTCAAGGTGTTTTTAAGCATTTTGCAAATTATTTCGCGCCGGATGCGCCAGAGTAATACCAGACTGGTGAATGTTGCTGCCCAGTACGAATCGGGTAGAACCCGCAGGGAACACGATTTGCTGGGCGAAAGGGATGTATCGCATGAGGCTTATTATGGAATACAAACTTTGCGGGCTATAGAGAATTTTAATATCAGCGGCGTAACCCTCAGCTTTTTTCCATTGCTTATCGAAGCACTTGCCATGGTAAAAATGGCTGCTGCACGGGCAAACCACGACCTGAAGATACTTCCAACTCCCATTGCAAATGCAATTGTTAGGGCTTGCCATGAGATCATCAACGGCAATTTTCACCAACATTTTGTGGTTGATATGATTCAGGGTGGGGCAGGAACTTCAACCAACATGAATGCCAATGAAGTGATTGCCAACCGGGCCATCGAAATTTTAGGACATGAGCGCGGTGAATACAATATCTGCCATCCGAACAACCACGTAAATCTCTCACAATCTACCAACGATGCCTATCCTACTGCTATTAAACTTGCGTTGATCAACAGCAATGCCAAGTTGGTTGAAGTCCTCCAAAACCTGATTGCAGGATTCCGTGCAAAAGAAAAGGAATTTGATCATGTTTTGAAAATGGGTCGCACCCAGTTGCAAGACGCTGTTCCTATGACGCTTGGTCAGGCTTTTGGGGCATACGCAACCACACTTGAGGAAGAAATTGAAAGGCTCAACGAAAATGCCAAACTTTTCCTTGAAGTGAATATGGGCGGTACGGCAATCGGTACCGGCATCAATGCCGAACCAGAATACAGCGAAAAAGTTATTGAGCATTTGAGCCGTATTAGCGGGTTTGAGATAAAACTGGCTGCCAACCTGGTGGAGGCCACACAGGATACCGGAGCTTTTGTGATGTATTCATCGGCGGTAAAGCGCCTGGCGGTAAAGCTTTCGAAAATTTGCAACGACCTGCGGTTGCTTTCGTCGGGTCCCAGAGCAGGGCTTGGCGAAATTAACCTCCCTCCAATGCAACCTGGTTCATCTATAATGCCAGGAAAGGTTAACCCTGTAATACCAGAGGTGGTTAATCAGATTGCATTTAAAGTGATTGGCAATGACCTGGTTGTAACCCTGGCCGCCGAAGCCGGGCAATTGGAGTTGAATGTAATGGAGCCCATTATTGTTCAAAGCTTGTTTCAGAGCATCGAAATGCTGAAAAACGGCATGACAACCCTCCTTCATCGTTGTATAAAAGGTATCACTGCCAATGAAGAGCATTGCCGGTATATGGTAATGCATAGCATAGGGCTGGTTACGGCGCTAAATCCCGTGCTCGGATATGAACTCTGTACTCAGGTAGCCAGGGAAGCCCTGGAGCAGAAAAAGGGAGTTTATGACCTGGTGCTTGAAAAAGGATTACTTTCCAAGGAAGATCTTGATAAGCTGTTGCTTCCTGAAAATATGATCAAACCACAGAAAATGGGAATTATGAAACAACAAATGGGACCGGAAAAGTTTTCCTGAAAAGAATGTAAACCGAAAACATAAAGGTAGTTAACATCCTATCTGATCCGGCAAGATCAGCCATTCAGGTACAACAGCAACAGTACTATAGGAATGATAACCCCAACAGAGGTTATCCATGCACCGCGTCGGGTTATCCCGTTTTTTCCCTGCAGCACAAACAATCCGCTTATTGCCAGAATAATTAGGCCAGCAGCAAATGCAGAGCTGAACCATGTCCACAATTGCCGCGGAGTATTGGTATGTAGAAAATTCACATGGTAAAAAATGGGTCTTCTACGGATGGTTTCCAAAAAGGCAGCCCCGTCAATCACATTTACATTCAAATGCCCCCCGGTGATAAAAATTCTCAACTCGTCTCCAGTGATTATCTGGGTGCGATAAGCATCCGTTTCGCCAATCTGTTCTAGAAAATGCAATGACAATTCCCTGGGCTCCAGGGTTGTTTCGGGAAGGGTTAGGTTATAGCTTTCCTGAGTAATTATGTAATTTGGATCCCAATGGTCGCGAAAGTTCAGGGCAATTCCCGATACTCCGAATATCAATGCCATGCCAAAAAAGAAATAGCCTAAGTCGCGGTGAATAGCACGGTTCAATTTGCGAATTTTCATGGTGCGGGGATTTTAACTGTTATTGTCTTTTAAGGAAACTCATTATTGTGTCTTGACCATGCAATATTAATGTGCAAAACATCAAACCTATAATATTAGGCAAAAAAAAACCGGCTGCAAGGCCGGTTTTTCGAATAGAAGATGATTACTTCAATTCGAAAGTTGCCAATTCGATAACAACTTTTGGTTTTTTCTCACCACAACCGGCTTTTGCAGCACAACCATGGCCTTCTGTCTTAACTTTTGCAGTGTCCTGTCCGCATGCAGCGGCTGGAGCGGCAGCTTCAGCAGGAACGGCAACTTCTGCAGGAGCGGCAGCTACTTCAGGTTGTTGTTTGCAGCAACCTTCAGCAGGAGGAGTGGCCTGGCAACAAGTAGCCTCAGCTTTTTTACAAGTTGCTTTACAATCAGCAGCTTTAACCAAACCGGTGAGGGTAATTTCCCTTCCAACCATTTCAGCATTAAATTCGGCTGCTTGCTCGCCAAGAACTACTACAACACCTTGCGCGCCATCAGCAGTCGAAACTTTAATTTTATCGCCGGCCTTCATGCAAAAGTGGCTGATTACCCCTGTAATTTCTACTTGCTGGTTTTCAAAATCTGCAGGAGCAGCAATCAACTGGGCAATTTCAACTGTAGTTGCATCCTGACGAGGTGCACATGCCGCAATAATAAGCACAACGGCCAAAAAGAGCAATTTTTTCATTTTTTGATTTTTTTTGTGAATTGTGAATGGGTTGTCTGAATTTGGCGCAAAAGTATAAAAAAAGGTTTACATATACTAACCAACAGTCTAAATTAATTTTCCGGGTAAATACCTAAGACCACATTTGTATTTGGGTGGAATTTTTTTGTAATTATTAATATTGTCTCCTACTTGTAAGTTGCTAAAAAAACAAAGCTTAGATTAAAATATTAAATAAATAAATAGGTAAATAAAAAGATGTGTAAAAAACATATAAGACATTGTAAATCAAATTGTTTTGTTTAAAAAATGTGAGTTAAGCATCGGAAAGTTATCGGTAATGGCGGTTGCACACCATTTAATTATAACCCAGTTAAGCATAAAAAAAAAGTTGCCCCGAACTGGAGGCAACTTTTACTTTTTAATGAAAATTAGGATTTTTTTACGTTCACAGCTTTTTTCCCTCTTTCATCTTCAGCCAATTCGAAAATGACTTTGTCGTTGTCGTTGATTGGATCTAAAAGCCCCGTATGGTGCACGAAAACGTCTTTCATGGTTTTGTCGTCAACAATAAAACCATAGCCCTTTTTTTCATTAAAAAACTTGACAGTCCCGGTTTCCATAAACTAAAAGTTTTGTGCTGATTAAATAAGGAACAATCAAATGTACAATTTTTTAATTTATTAACCCTCTTTTTTAAAAAACTTAATCAACAACGGCTTACTTCAAAATGAAATATGTGCGATGTGTTTCATTATAAATAAAAAATCCGGCAATTCCCATTTCCCTTTAAGTGCAAGCAGAGGGAAGATTCTCGAAATGGTGAACTGCCGGAATACCTAATTAACGGTCAGAAGCAGTTTATTTCTTCTATCAACCGTTTGGGATTTTGAAGAAGCCAGGGGTTTTTGTCGATGTGTATAAGCCCGCTGATGGTCAACCTTCTGGTAATCACCTTTGGCTCTTCGTCTGAGGCCAATCGCATTTTTAAGATCAGCATATATCCAATTTTTATAGCAAATGAATCTATATCAGCCGAGGCCAGGGTAAGGCTGTCCTTCAGCCTGTACATATCGGGACTCGGGCAGGATTTGCCTTCGATACATCCGGCCAGATTTCCAATTTGGTCAAAGACCTCGTTATGGGTAAGCAGATTGGCCGATTTCGACAAGTACTCAAAAACTCCTGGCGCGGTTTGTTCGGGTGCTCCGGGTTCGAAACCTGCAGCCTTGATCAGATCTATAACGGCGCTGTGGCAGTTTTTCAGGGTTTCTTCGCTCGAAGAGCCAAAATAGGCCACCACAGGTACATAGCGGTGCAAGGGCTTTCGCTTGTATTCGGAGTTTATGCTGTTGAAAGTAATGTACTCGTTGAAGGAGTTTTGCAGGATATAAATCTGGTCTCTCAACCGCGATATTTCTTCCTGATGCTTTTGGTCAAGTTGCCATATTTTATTCTGGTAGTAGCCGTAGTATTGTTTCATAAACTGGTTTTGAGGGCCTGCAGCCACCAGCCGTTGTCCTTCCTCGGTATCGGTAAAGCGGTTGAAGTTCTCAATGAATTTTTCGGCCAGCATATCGGCCTGTTTGTTGTAGGCCGATTCGTATTTCCACAGACTTCGCGGGTTTAGAATCCGTGGATCTACTCCTTCTATATGCTTTGGAATCCTGAGCCCGAATGGCGCAAGTTCATCGGTTTCGGCTTCTTCGATTGACCCATCGAGAATGGATTTAATTATTTTGCGGGTACTGTTTATGTCTATTCTTTGGCCAATCCCATAAGGGCCACCAATCCAGCCCGTATTTACCAGGTAGGCAGTAGAACCGTGCTTTTTGAGTTTGATGGCAAGTTCCTGTGCATACACCGTTGGGTGGAGCATTAAAAATGCTGCACCAAACGCTGCCGAGAAGGTAGGTATGGGTTCCTTGATACCCCGCTCAGTACCGGCAAGCTTGGCCGTGTATCCACTAAGGAAGTAATATTTTGCCTGATCGAGCGTCAACTTTGCAACCGGGGGAAACACTCCAAATGCATCTGCTGTGAGAAAAATCACTCTTTTTGGGTGCGGGCCCCTCGAAACCGGTCTTACGATATTGGGGATATGGTCAATAGGATAGGAAACGCGGGTATTTTCGGTTTTGGTGGTGTCAAAGAAGTTTACTTCGCCAGTTTGTGTATCGAACACCACATTTTCCAAAAGGGCATTGCGCCTGATGGCGTTGTAGATATCCGGTTCTAATTCTTTTTTCAGATTTATACATTTGGCATAACACCCGCCTTCCAGATTAAAAATTCCTTCCTCGTCCCAGCCATGCTCATCATCGCCAATCAAATATCGGTCGGGTTCTGTTGAAAGGGTTGTCTTGCCTGTGCCCGAAAGTCCAAAGAAGATGGCCGTTTCGCCGTTCTTGCCCATATTGGCCGAGCAATGCATGGAAGCGATGCCCCTCATGGGGAGCAGATAATTCATGATGGTGAAAAAGCCTTTCTTTATTTCGCCACCATACCAGGTGCCGCCTATTACGGCCATTTTTTCTTTCAGGTTGAAGGCAATGTACACATCAGAATTCATTTTGAACTCCTCCCATTTTGTATTCACTGTTTTGCATGCGTGAAGCATTACAAAATCCGGTTCGAAATGTTGCAGTTCCTCTTCCGATGGGCGAATAAACATATTCTTTACAAAATGCGCCATCCAGGCTATTTCGGTTATTACCCTAATCTTGATACGTGTGTTCTCATTTGCCCCGCAGAAGGCATCCATAACATACAGGCTTTTACCGGTAAGCTGTTCAACAGAATTTGCCTTTAATGAATCCCAAACCTTTTCCGTAATGGGGTTATTATCCGATCGGTTCTTACCGGGGTCGGCCCACCATATAGCATTTTCACTTTCCGGCTCCCTCACAATGTATTTATCCTTGGGGGAGCGGCCGGTATAAATTCCCGTATCAACAGCCACAGCACCAAGATTGGTTTCGAAACCATGTTCAAAACCATCGAGGCTGGGGCTGGTTTCATGGGCAAAAAGTTCATCATACGATAAATTGTAATACAAAGCTTTAGTACCTGAAATCCCATACTTCTCAAGATGTTGCGGATTCAAGCCTCCGTTGCGTAAAGTTTTGTCGGAAAGCATACAGACTAATTTGGTATGAATTAATATGCGTGTTTTTAATAATTGGAGGCCAAATGTATGGAAAAATAGTTGAAGCTTAAACAGGTAAAAGATTGGAAATTTTTTTAAAGCACTTTTTACCAATTCAATAGATATTAAGGTTTCCAATGGCACCTAAGTAGAGGTACCTTAGAATCCGGTTCGTAACCTGTCGAATTTGTTTAACCCAAAATGGATATTTGATTGGTCCTTTAAAACTGGTTTACAAAAAAAATGACTGCCTTTGGTGGCAGCCATTTTTTTCGTTCGAAATAAATCGGAGAACTTATGCGGTAGAGTATGCAGAAGCGCCTTTCTTGGCAAGGATTTCGCGCACCACCGCCTGTGCAGCAGCTAAACGGGCTATCGGAACGCGGTATGGTGAGCAGCTTACATAATCCATTCCTACCCTGTGGCAGAACTCTACGGAAGAAGGCTCGCCGCCATGCTCGCCGCAAATACCCACTTTGAGTCCCGGGCGGCCTTTGCGTCCGCGTTCTATGGCTAGTTTAATCAGTTCGCCAACGCCTTCCTGGTCGAGGACTTGGAACGGGTCGTTCTTCAGCAATCCTTTTTCGATATATATCGGTAGGAAGCTACCGGCATCATCGCGGGAGAAACCAAAGGTCATCTGTGTAAGGTCGTTGGTTCCGAACGAGAAAAACTCAGCGCTCCGGGCAATTTTGTCGGCAACCAGAGTAGCTCTTGGTATTTCGATCATGGTGCCTACCAGGTAATCCACCCTCAGGTTGTTTTCTGCAAAAACTTTCTCGGCGGTATTGCGCACTATTTCTTCCTGCAGTTCCATTTCTTCGAGAGTACCTGTTAGAGGAATCATAATTTCAGGAATGGCTTTGATACCTTTCTTCTTCAGGTTAACAGCAGCTTCAATAATGGCACGTGCCTGCGTTTCCGAAATTTCGGGGTAGGTGTTGCCCAGGCGGCAGCCGCGGTGACCCAACATGGGGTTGAACTCGTGCAAACTGTCAACCTTTTTCTTCAGCTCTTGAGGAGTAATGCCCAATTCTTTTGCCATTTCGGCCTGGTTTGCCAGTTCGTGTGGGAGGAACTCATGCAATGGGGGGTCGAGCAGACGTACAGTTACAGGCAAATCCTGCATGGCTTCAAAGATGCCTTCGAAATCAGCACGCTGGATAGGAAGCAGCTTTTTAAGCGCTTTGCGACGGCCGGGTTCGTCATTGGCCAGGATCATTTCGCGCATGGCTTTAATACGGTCTCCTTCGAAGAACATGTGCTCTGTGCGGCACAAGCCAATGCCTGTGGCTCCAAATTCACGGGCTACTTTCGAATCTTTCGGAGAGTCGGCGTTGGTACGCACCGACATACGGGTATATTTATCGGCCAATTTCATCAGTTCGGCAAAATCGCCGCTCATCTTAGGCCGTTCGGTTTTTACCTGACCAAGTATTACTTCGCCGGTTGTTCCGTTGAGTGAAATGAAGTCGCCTTCCTTAAGTGTGAGGCCACCTACTGTCATGGTTCGCGATTTGTAATCGATTTGGCAAGCTCCGGCGCCAGATACGCAGCACTTACCCATTCCGCGTGCAACAACAGCAGCATGCGAGGTCATTCCGCCACGGGCAGTGAGGATACCCTGAGCTGCATCCATACCGGCCAGATCTTCCGGCGATGTTTCAACCCTAACAAGAATCACTTTCTTGCCCTGGGCAGCCCACTCAGCTGCTTCGTCGGCAAAGAAAACGATTTGGCCTGTTGAGGCGCCTGGTGAAGCAGGAAGCCCCTTGGCAAGGATTTTGGCTTTTGGTAGTTCGTTTTTATCAAAAACCGGATGGAGCAACTCATCGAGTTTATTAGGCTCTACACGCATAATGGCTTCCTCTGCTGTGAGGCTTCCTTCGCGAAGCATATCCATGGCAATTCTAACCATGGCAGGGCCGGTACGTTTTCCATTGCGGGTTTGCAAAATCCAGAGTTTGCCCTCCTGGATGGTGAATTCCATATCCTGCATATCGCGGTAGTGGGTGTCAAGCTTTTTCTGCAGTGTGAAAAGTTCCTTATAGATTGTTGGAAAAACCTCTTCGAGCGAAGGGAAATTTGCTTTCCTGTCGGCTTCCGACACTTCCTGAAGTTTGGCCCAACGTAGTGAACCTTCAAGGGTGATTTCGCGTGGGGTACGTATCCCGGCTACCACGTCTTCGCCCTGAGCGTTGATCAGGTATTCGCCGTTGAAAATATTTTCTCCCGTAGCAGCATCGCGGGTAAATGCAACTCCCGTTCCGGATGTGTCGCCCATATTGCCAAAAACCATGGCTTGAACGTTAACAGCTGTGCCCCATTCGGCCGGAATATTGTGCATTCTGCGATAGTAGGTTGCACGGGGGTTGTTCCACGAAGTGAATACCGCCATTACCGAACCCCACAGTTGTTCCCAGGGATTCTCAGGGAAGTCTTTTCCTGTAACATCCTTTACTGCTTTCTTAAATCTTTTTACCAGTTCTTTAAGGTCATCGGTAGTAAGGTCCTGGTCAGTTTTTGCCCCTTTCTCTTCTTTCAGATGATCCATGATTTCATCAAACGGGTCGTGGTCTTCTTTAGTTTTGGGTTTCATATCCAACACCACATCGCCGTACATTTGAACAAAGCGGCGGTACGAATCCCACACAAACCATTCGTTTCCTGTTTTTTTAACCAGGCCTTGCAGGGTAGCTTCGTTCAACCCAAGGTTCAGAACCGTGTCCATCATACCTGGCATTGAAGCTCTTGCTCCCGACCTTACCGACATAAGCAGGGGACTATCCTTATCGCCAAACTTTGCACCCATTTCCTTCTCCACGCGGCGCATGTTTTCTTCCACTTCGGCTTTGATGTTTTCCACTACAAAGTCGCGCCCTTTGGCATTGTAAAGGGTACAAACTTCTGTAGTAATCGTAAAACCGGGAGGAACCGGCACTCCGATATTAACCATTTCGGCAAGATTGGCGCCTTTGCCGCCAAGCAGGTTGCGCATGGTCGAATCGCCATCTGCCTTCTTACCACCAAAGAAATAGACCTTTTTGTTTTTCAAAAGGCCGTTCACCAAGTTTTCAACCTCGTTGCTTTTCATTTTCAATCGATAAATTTGGAAATTTGAAAGTTTAAAGAATTATGTGTTTTTTCAGAAAATCATGTAAAAATGTGAAA